>NZ_JAAGPN010000201.1:0-14494 GCF_017104805.1 Paraburkholderia sp. Ac-20347
GGCCCGGTTGCGCGGCCGCGAGCGCCCAGTGAGCCGCGGCGCAGTGCGCATGGCGGCACAAGGCGAGCGCGGCGGGCACGAGCGCTTCCGCTTCGGCGACGCGCGCGCCGATCAGCAGGCGTTCGACGGGCAGCGGTTGCCATTCGGCGCTCACGTCGCGGACCCATTTGCTGTCGCCGCGCAGTGTCAGTGTGAGAACGTGGCTGCGGTTCATGGTCGGAGTCCGAACAAACGGCGGCGGCGCGGGTCGGCGGGCGGCGCGGGCGTGGCAATCGCGCTGGCGGTGGCATCGGTCGACGCTTCCGGCTCGAACAGCAGACGCAACACTTCATGCGCGGTGGCGAGCGCGCTGGCCTGATCGGCGAATTGCTGCGCGGGCGAAAACAGCGAGCACTGCCGGTACTCGCCGAGCGCATCGAGCCGCGCGGGCACGAACGCGAGCGTCGCGCCGGGCAGCGTCACGTCGATGGCGTCCGCCGCGCGCCAGGCCGCGAACGGCGCGTCGTCCGTTGGCAGTTGCAGCAGATTGATGCCCCACGGCGTGACCAGCACGCCGATCCAGCTCGCCTGCCAGACGCGAAAGCCCACGGCCGCGACTGCCAGGCGCGGATTCAGATACGGCAGATCGCGCATGCGCGTGGCGGCGATCTGCGCGAACGCGGCTTCGACGCGGCGCGACGGATCGTGCGCGGAATCGTGCACGGAATCGGCCGCGGCGTTGCGAACGACGTCAGGCGCGTGCATCGTCGAGCACCATGAATTGCTCGCGCGCGCCGTCGCAGACGGGGCATTTCCAGTGCGCGGGCAGGGCCGCGAACGGCGTGCCGGGCGCGATGTCCCAGACCGGATCGCCGTGCGCGGGATCGTAGACCCACCAGCAGATCTTGCATTCGAGACGGCTGGCGGGACGCAGCGCGTCGTTGTTGCCGAGGTAGCTGCCTTCGAACATCAGTGCGACTCCAGCCATTGCACGATCTCGCGCAGATGCTGCAACGAATCGCGCAGATCGTCGGGTGCGGCGAGCACGACTTCGGGCAGACGCGTGATCTCGACGGTGTCGAGCAGCACCTTGTTCGCGCCGTCGAAATATCGCACGCGCCAGACGTGGCGCAGCGCCGTGGCCATCACCATGCACTTGCCGTAGCCGGTCGAGAACAGTCCGACGCGCCCTTCGCCGAGCATGCCTTCGAGCCACGCGAGATCGTCGGGGCTGACCGGCAGCAGGCTGAAATTGATGGTGTGCTGGCCCGCGCCGCCGGTTTGCACGGCGCGCGCGTGGATGGCGGCGATTTCGCTGGCGAGCGAGGGCGCGTTCATCAGCGTGGCCTCGCCGACGGGCGGAATGGCCGCGTGCGCCGCGCCGCGCGCCGACGCTTCGAACACGACGGACGGCGCGGGCGCGATCTCGACGTAGTCGGCGATGCGCTCGCCTTGCGCGCCGACCGTGATCACGCGCCAGACGCCCGCGTAGCGCGCTTCCTGAATCTGCACGGTCGCGCCGTCGTCGCATGCGACGCGCGCCGAGACTTCGCCTTCGCCGAAGACCTGCGCGAGCAGGCGATGCGCGTCGGTGTCGAGCGCGTCGAGCGGAAAGCGGATGGCTTCGTCCGGCGACGCGAGGCTTTCGAGCGCGTCGATCATGCCGCGCAGCAGATGCAGCACGGCCGCGACGCCCGGCTCGCCCGGTTCGGGAAACGCCGGCGCGCGCCAGGTCTCGACTTCGACGGGCAGCGGCAGGCAGGACCAGGCTTCGTCGCCGGGTTGCTGCGGCTGCGAGCCGGCGCCGCTCACGAGCGGCAGGATGGGGATGAAATCGGCGCGGTTCATCGCGTGACTCCCGTGGTTTCCGTGACGCCTGTCGTCGCGCCGGCGGCGCACAGTCGCGCGAACGCCTGCACGTATTCGCGCCAGTCGCGCAGACCTTCGATCGTGCCGGCGAGCGCGCCGAAGTGCAGGAACACCAGCGCGGGCTGGCGCAGCACGCCGAAGCGGCGCGCGAGCGCGACGGAGGCGGGCGGGCTGGCGTAGGCGACCGTGAAGGCGTCGTCGCCGAATTGACGCAGCAGTTCGGGCAGGATCACGAGCAGGTCGGCGAATTCGGGGCGCTGCGCGGGATTGTCGAGCGGCAGCAGCACGAGTTGCGCGGCGCGCGCGGCCACGCCGTCGAGCGTGTGCTCGTCGACTTCCACGTAACCGTGGCGCGCGAGGCGTTCGCGCAGCGTGTCGAGGGTCGGGCCGCCGGAAAGCGTAGCGAGCGTCATGTTGGGGTGTCCGAAGTGTCCGGTGAACCGGCGCGCGTGCGCAGATGCGCGGGCAGAGACGGCTCGCGGTTCGCGAGATCGGCGAAAAAGCGGTCGAGGCCCGCTGCCGCCTGTGTACTGTCGATCTCGCCGCGCGCGATGGCTTCGAGCGCGTCGAGCGCCGCGTCGATGTCGCGCGCACGGTCGGCGTCGATCACTTCGCGCGCCGCGCCGAGGAAGGTGAGCACCCACGCGCCCGCGGGCAGCTGGCCGGTGAGCGCGAGGTCGACGGCGCACGCGCCGTGACGCGTGACCGCCTGCGCGACGAGACCTTCGGCGCAGACGATGCGTGCGGGAATGCCCAGGCACATCAGACGTTCTCCTGTGGCCGCCAGAAGCGCGTGTCGCCGTCGCGGTTCGCGAGGCGCTCGCTCGGGCGTCCGTTTTCGTAGGCCGCGAGCGCGAGGCTCGCCGCGTTCAACGGCTCGACGCGGGAAGGTAAAGCCGGGGAAGCCGGCCGTGCGCGCGGCGCGGCCTGCCAGCGTTCGAGGAAACGACAGGCTTGCGCGATAGCCGGTGCGATCTGCGCTTTCACGGCGTCGCGCAGGCTGCCGCCGAAGTCGTCGAGTTCGACCGGCTGCACGCCGATCAGCACGATTTCCTGCGGATAGTTGCCCTTGAGCTGCGCGCAGGCGAGCACGTCGGCGAAACCCATCTGATGCAGGCTCATGCGGCGCGCCTGCAGGCAAACGGGCACCTCGTCGCCCTCGCGCACGTCGAGCGTGCCGGGCGCGAGACCGAAGTCGATCGCGTCGAACACGATCAGCTTGTGCGCCGACTCCACGAGCGGCAGCAGCGCGAGACCTTGCGTGCCGCCGTCGACGAGTTCGACGTTCGGCGCGCACGCGTATTGCGCGTTGAGCGCCTCGACGGCGCGCACGCCGAAGCCTTCGTCGGCCCACAGCACGTTGCCGATGCCGAGTACGACGATGTGCGGCGGCGCTGCTTGAGGCGCACTTTGCGAATGAGAGATCGAGTCGCGCATGTCAGTTCTTGAACATGCGGAAGCCGCTGATCATCGTCGAGATCATGCTTTGCTTCGACATGATGTCTTCGCGAATCGCCGCATACACGTGGATCATCACGAACAGCACGATGCTCCACATGCCCAGACGGTGCCAGCTGTGCAGCGCGAGACTGTTGCCGCCGACGAGCGAGATGACCCAGCCGAACGTGTGCGAGGCCCAGCTCTTCGTGCCGAGGCCTTCGCCATAGAGCGCGAAGCCGCTCACGCACATCAGCACCGCGACGATGAAAAAGCCGCACATCGCGAGTTGACCGAGCGGGTTGTGGCCGACGTATTTCTTCGGATAACGCGCGAGGAACAGATACCAGCGGAACTCGTAAAACAGTTCGCGCCACCACTGCGGATCCCAGACCGGCACGAGAAATATCTCGCGCGAGAAGTGATTGCCGAAGAACGCCCAGCACACGCGGAACACGAGCCCCACGGCGAGCACGTAACCCGCGGTGAAGTGCGCGAAGCGCAGCCAGCCCATCATGAAATGCGCGCTGGCCTCGCCCGAGAGCGTGGGAAAAACCGGCTTGCCGATCAGAAAGCCCGTGCCGGTCAGCACGATCACCGCGAGCACGGTGAGCCAGTGCCACAGCCGCACGGGCGCCTGGTAAACGTAGACCGACGTGACGCGCTTGCCTTCGAATTCGGCGGGCGCGTTGCCGTCGAAACTGTAGGTCTTGAGTTGCTTTTGCCTGGACATTGCGACCTCGCTTGCGCGCCTCAGCGCACCTGAACGTTGACGAGTTCCTCGCCCGCCGGCCCGATCACATGCGTCGAGCAGGCGAGACACGGGTCGAAGCTGTGCAGCGTGCGCAGGATTTCGAGCGGCTCGTCGGGCTTCGCCATCTTCGTGTTCATGAGGCTGGCCTCGAACGCGCCGATCTGGCCTTGCTCGTCGCGCGGCGAGCCGTTCCATGTGGTCGGGACGATGCACTGGTAGTTGTCGATCTTCGTGTCGCGGATCTGGATCCAGTGACCGAGCGCGCCGCGCGGCGCTTCGGTGAAACCGACGCCCTTGACCTGCGCGGGCCACGACGCGGGCTCCCATTTGTCGACGTTCGCGGTGGCCGTGTCGCCGGCCTTGAGATTGCCGATCAGGCGGTCGAAGAAGTACTTCATCTTCGTGGCGGCCCAGTCGGCTTCGAGCGCGCGCGCCGCCGTGCGGCCGAGCGTGGAATTGAGCGCGGAAACCGGCGCGCCGAGCTTCGCGAGCAGCGCGTCCACCGGCTCGCGAATGTCCGCGCGATTCTGGTGATAACCGATCAGATAGCGCGCGAGCGGACCCACTTCCATCGCGTGACCGCGCCAGCGCGGCGCCTTGATCCACGAATACTTGCCCGATTCGTCGATCTGCTCGATCTTCGTGCGATGGCCTTTGGTCGCGCCGCCCAGTTCGAAATGCGGCTCCGTCACGCCCTCGAACGGATGCAGGCCCTGCTTGCCGTCCGGATAGCGATACCACGAGTGCGCGACGAACTCCTGCACTTCCTCGGGGTTGTGCAGATCGACGGGCAGGATCTCGTTGAAGTTGCCGTTCACCACGGCGCCGCGCGGCACCAGCAGGTTCTTGTCGCTGTAGTCGTTGGCGTGGTCGGGGAAGTCGCCGTACGAGAGCACCGACTGCCCCGAAATGCCGCCGCCGATCGCGGCCCAATCCTTGTAGAACGAGGCGATGGCGACGACGTCGGGCAGATACACCTGCTGCACGAATTCGATCGTGCGGTCGATGATCTGCGAGACGAGATTCAGACGCTCCATGTTGACCGCGCCGACTGCGCCCACGTCGTCGATATTGATCGCGCAGGGCACGCCGCCGACGAGCCAGTTCGGATGCGGATTCTTGCCGCCGAACACCGTATGCACCTTGACGATTTCCTTCTGGAAATCGAGCGCTTCGAGGTAATGCGCGACCGCCATCAGATTGGCTTCGGGCGGCAGCTTGTAGGCCGGATGGCCCCAGTAGCCGTTGCGGAACGGCCCGAGCTGGCCCGAATCGACGAAACGTTTGAGCCGCGATTGCAGGTCGCGGAAGTAACCCGGCGAGGACAGCGGCCAGTCGGAAATGCTCTGCGCGAGTTCGGACGTGCGCTTCGGGTCGGCGTTGAGCGCGCTCACCACGTCGACCCAGTCGAGCGCGTGCAGGTGATAGAAGTGCACGAGGTGGTCGTGCACCCACAGCGTGGCCTGCATGAGATTGCGGATGAGATTCGCATTCTCGGGAATCGCGATGCCGAGCGCGTTCTCCACCGCGCGCACCGACGTGAGCGCGTGCGTGCCCGTGCAGACGCCGCAGATGCGCTCGACGAAGGCCCACGCGTCGCGCGGATCGCGGCCGCGCAGGATCACTTCGAGGCCGCGCCACATCGTGCCCGTGGAGACCGCGTTGGTGATGACGTTGTTGCTGTCGAGATTGACTTCGCAGCGCATGTGGCCTTCGATGCGCGTGACCGGATCGACGATCACGCGGCGGCCGCTGTTGTCGAGCGTGAAGCCCTGGGTTGCGTAGCTCATTGCCGCGGCTCCTGATGGTTATTGTTGTCGTGGATCTCGTGCAGCGGCTTGAGGTCGGTGCGCTTGAGCACGGTGCTCTTGATCGCGCTGACGACCGCATGCGCGGCGATGGCCGCGCCCGCCACGCCGGCGACGCTCATGCCGATGCGGTCGGCGTTCTGCTCGATGCCGAACTGGTTGATGTCGACCACGCGGTCGTAGAACGAGCCCTTGTCCCAGAAGCCGTTTTCCGAGCAGCCGAGACAGCCGTGGCCCGACTGGATCGGGAACGACACGCCGTCGTTCCAGCGCACCGTCGAGCAGGCGTTGTAGGTGGTCGGGCCCTTGCAGCCCATCTTGTAGAGGCAGTAGCCCTTGCGCGCGCCTTCGTCGTCCCAGCTTTCGACGAACTGGCCCGCGTCGAAGTGCGGACGCCGGTAGCATTTGTCGTGAATGCGCTGGCCGTAGAACATCTTCGGGCGGCCCTGGCGGTCGAGCGGCGGCAGGCGGTCGAACGTGACCATGTAGGTGATCACGGCGGCCATCACTTCGGGAATGGGCGGGCAGCCCGGCACCTTGACGATGGGCTTGTCGAGGATCACGTCGGCGATCGGCGTGGCGCGCGTGGGATTGGGCTTCGCCGCCTGCACGCAGCCCCACGAGGCGCACGCGCCCCACGCGATGACGGCTTTGGCGTCGGCGCTCACGCGCTTGAGCTTTTCGACGAAGGGTTCGCCGCCGGGAAAGCAGAACATGCCGTCTTCGTTGAGCGGCGGATTGCCTTCCACGGCGACGATGTAGTTGCCCTTGTACTTCGTGCGGATGTCTTCGAGGATCGCCTCGGCCTGGTGACCCGCGGCGGCCATGATCGTGTCGTCGTAGTCGAGCGAGATCATGGAGAGAATCGCGTCTTTCGCGAGCGGGTGCGCGCTGCGGATGAACGATTCGGTGCAGCAGGTGCATTCGAGCCCGTGCAGCCAGATCACCGGCGTGCGCGGACGGGTTTCGAGTGCGTGCGCGATACGGGGCACGAACGCCGAACCGAGACCGAGCGCGGTGGCCGTGAGGCTGCAGAACTTCAGGAAGCTGCGCCGCGTCACACCCTGTGCGCGCATGGCGTCGTAGAACGTCTCCAAGATGGCCTCCTTGATGGACCTTGTGGGCTGCGAAAAAGTGGAATGATCTGGCCTGGGTGGCCATCTTGTTTTGACCGGAGTCAATTCAGATTGGCTATCGGATAATTCCGATGCGTGCGGGCGTATTCAGCGGCAGGCCGAGATGCGGGACTGTCAGAATTCGTCAGGAATGACCGGCTGGCGTGCGCGATGCGCCTGCGCCGGATCGGGCGCGAAAACGCACCATCGACGCGATCCAGCCAGCGGCGAACAAACCGACGACGATGAACCCGCCGAGGCCCAACTGGTCGCCGAGCGTATCGACGGCGCGCCAGAGACCGCCTTCGAGATGGAGGCGCTGGCCGATCAGCGAGAGCGCTTCGATGCCGCCCACGACGATCGCCACGACGACCGAGAGCGCAGTCATCGACAGGTTGTAGCGCAGCTTGCGCAGCGGGTCGTCGAGCGCCCAGCCGTAGGCGCCCAGCATGAGCAGGCTGTCGGTGGTGTCGGCGAGCGTCATGCCCGCCGTGAAGAGCGCGGGGAACACGAGGATCGCCCAGATCGGCAGGTTCTGCGTGGCGCTCGCGGCGGCGATGCCGAGCAGGCCGATCTCGCTCGCGGTGTCGAAACCCAGACCGAACAGGAAGCCGAGGAAATACATGTGCCAGCCGCGCGTGACGAGCCGCATGAGCGGGCGCAGCAGCCGCGCGATCAGGCCGCGGCCCGCGAGCAGCACGTCGAGATCGGCTTCGTTCCAGGCATCGCCGCGCTGCACGCGACGATAGGTGCGCAGAATCGAGCGCAGGATCAGCAGATTGAACAGTGCGATGGCGAACAGAAACGCCGCCGAGACGCAGGTGCCGATGAGCGCGCCGGTGTCGCGAAAGCGCTCGAGCGGGCCTTGCAGCGAGGCGGCCGTGGCAGCGATTGCAATGGTTGCGAGAACAACGATCGTCGAATGACCGAGCGAGAACGCGAGGCCGACTTCGAGCGGACGCTGCCCGGCTTGCATGAGCTTGCGCGTGACGTTGTCGATGGCGGCGATGTGATCGGCGTCAAACGCATGGCGCAGGCCGAGCGACCACGCCAGCAGGCTCGTGCCGAGCAGCGCGGGATGATCGCGGAAGACGCAGATGGCCCACAGCCACGCGCCCGTGTTCAGGGCCAGCAGGAAGGCGTAGAGGGCGGCGATCTTGTGGCGCAAAGGCGGCCGGGAGGCGGGCGTCATGAAGCGGTGCTCGGGCTGGTGCGGGGTGCCGGGCGCCTGGCGCGTTGGCGAACCGGCGCTCAGGCGAAATTGAGCGCGCACGGTAACAGCATCGAGTGATTGCGAGCGTGGGTTTTGCGTGATGGTTGATCGCGCGCAAGGGCGCTGTGTGCGGGCGGACACGTTCTTTTTGGGATGCCGACGCAGGCTGGTGGATTGCGAGATGTCCGATGCGCGTGGCGTTCAATGTGCAGACAATTCCGCATTCGTTTTCGGAGATTTCTTGTTGTTCGCGCAACGGGTTGTCTGCAAGATCGTGCGGCGTCGACTTTCAGGGAAAGTCGAAATCTATAAAATCAGCCGAGGCCCTTCCAGTGAAAAATCCCGATTTATCCGCAGCCCGACGCAGCGTCGTTGCTATCGCGCTCGCAACGGCAACCTTCGCCGCCCACGCCTGGCCAACGGGTTGGCCGTCTACTGCGACGATCCCCTGGAACCTCGGCGGATCGACGAGCGGCATCTACACCGATCGCGACGGAAAAGCCTGGGACGGTACCGGTTGGGTGGTCGTCGATATCGATGGCGCGTTTCGCACGGATAACCCGGTATTCAAGACGGCAAGCGGGAAATCGAAGGTCTTGAGCGAGGCCTGCTTTGGGCAGAAGACCGGCACGAACTGGGGGAGTTTGTGCAAATCGCAAACGTGGGTGACGCGACCCTTGCCGGGCGATCCGTCGGCGGGCTACTGGTTTAGCAGTGCGACGGGTTCATCGCTGCCCTCCGACTCGCCGGACAACATCTGCCGCGACGACGCCAATTCCGAAACGCCACCGTATTGTCATTACTACCACGGCAGCGCGACGGCCGGGATCATGGTCGGCCAGCAAACTCCGCGTAACGAAGCCGATGGCACGCGCTTCGTCTACACGGGCGTTGCGCCGGGCGCGCAGGTCATCACGCTCAAGGTGGGCGGCGGAACCGGCACCATCGCCAATGCGGGCTGGCCGATCAATTCGGTGGTGGATGCGCTGAGTTATGTCGTCCAGCTGATGAAGGCGACGCCCAGACCGCCTGTCGCGGCCGTCAACATTTCCGCGAATGGCAGTTCGGTGGCTGGGCAGTCGGCGTGCGGGGCCGGCGGCGACGGCGCCCGCATCGACCAGCTTGCGGGCGAACTCAAAGCGATGCACGTCGCAGTGGTGATGGTGGCGGGCAACGACGCGCTGAACGGCGGTACCGGGACGTGGACGTGCGGCAGCAATGTGGTCGTCGTGGGCGCGACGGGCGTCATCAATCCCACGGTGCCGACCGACTATACGAACATTTCGCAGAAGGTCGCGCTGTTCGCGCCAGTCGGTACGGCGGAGAGGTCGACGGGTGATTTCGTGCTGGCTCCGTGGGCGGGGCTCGGTTCGTTCTACGTGTGGGGAACCTCATTTGCGTCGCCGCAAGTGGCCGCGGCGTTTGCGGTGCTTCGGCAGAAGTTTGGCGCTAACGCGTCGGTGGATGCGCTGGTCGATCTGATGAAAACGACAGGGCAGCCGCTCACGGGGACGCGTGCGGGTTTGGCGGCTTCTGGGGCGTCCGTCGTCAATATCAAAGCTGCGCTCGATGGTCCGGTGCCTGCGGCCGATCCGGCGTGGAGTGTTTCGCGATGATGGCTGCCGGGTTGGCAGCATATTGAGTTTTGGGTTGCAGCGTGCCACGCGCTGCTTCTCTGCAGCACCCCAAAGTTTTCCACAGTTTTCGTTGATAGCCCTGTGAGTAACCTTTGGGTGAGTTCGCCAACTCACTGAAGCACAAGCGCTTTTTCCCGCGATGCCCCGTTTTGGCACACACCGCCATCTGCCGCAAAAACAGGCGCCATCTTGTCCACAGAAATTGTTGGCAGCCCTGTGGACAAGCTGTCTGCATCTTTGCCAGGCCGTTGATCTGGCAGCGATTCCTCGCAACGGACACTCAGTAGGCCACCTCAGCATCCCAATTCCTGTGCTGACCTAAGTCACATCCCGAGCGACTACTTCGATACTTTGACAATTGCTGACGTATTCCTAAGCGAACTTCCGCTAGATTCCCTCGATTGGCCTTCCGCCGCGAAGCGCACACGCATTCAAACCTTGGAGTTCCCTGCAGTGATCCGCATGTCCTACCTGATCCGCACGCTGTGCGTGACCGCATTCGCTTCCGTGACCGTCAGCACCATGCTGCCCACGCTCACCCACGCGGCTGGCGAATCCAGCGCGACGTCGCAGTCGGCGGCGCTGCCGGCCGGTGCGGTCGCCGTCGTCAACGGTGTGGCCATTCCGCAATCCGCGCTCGACGAAACCGTCCGCAAGGTCACCGCCAACGGCGCACCCGACGCGCCGCAACTGCGCGCGGCGCTGCGCGACGGTCTGATCGCCCGCGAACTGCTGCGTCAGCAAGCCGTCCACGATCACTTCGACAAGCGCCCCGAAGTCGCTCAGGCGCCCGAGGCCGAGAAGACCGACGTGGCGATCCGCGCGTGGCTCGAAGCGAACGTGCGCGCTGCCGATCCGACCGAGCGCCAGATCAAGGCGCGTTACGACACCGTGAACGCCGAGCTTGGTCAGTACGAGTTCAAGCCGCAGCTGATCGTCGTTGCCGATCAGGCCGCTGCGCAAAACGCGATCGCGCAATTGAAGGCGGGGCAGACGTTCGACGCCGTGGCGAAGCAGGTCAGTCTGGCGCCGTCGAAGGCGAACGGCGGCCAGATGCCGTGGGTGAGCTTCAAGACGCCCGTGGTCGACGGCAAGACGCGCGGCGTGCCGACGGATGTCGCGCAGGCGCTCGCGCAATTGCAGGTGGGCGGCGTCGCGCCGCAACCGGTCAAGTCGGACAACGCGTGGGTCGTCGTCAAGTTGCAGGACAAGCGTCCGATGAAGGTGCAGAGCTACGCCGAAGTGAAGGACGAAATCCGTCGTCAACTGAAGGCCGAGGCGCTGGACAACGCCGTGAACCAGCGCGTGCAGTCGCTCGCGAGCCGCGCGACCATCGTGCGTTAAAACCCGCGCGCGAAGCCGTGTGCTTTGCGGCCACGTTCGCAGCCAATAAAAAAAGCCGGGCGGCGCGCCATGCGCCATCCGGCTTTTTCGTTGCGGCCCGCGCGCCGAAGCGCGCGAACTTTTGCCTAGCCGCGCACCTTGAACACGCTCACGAGTTCCGCGAGCGTCGCGGCCTGTTCGGACAATGCGGCGGCGGCGCGCTCGGCGTCGCCGACCAGCACGGCATTTTGCTGCGTGGCCTCGCCGATCTGCGAGACCGCGATGTTCACCTGCTCGATGCCGCCCGACTGTTCGCGCGAGGCCACGCTGATCTCGGCGATGATCGAGCGCACCTCTTCGACGCGCGTGACGATCGCGCGCATCGTTGTGCTCGCTTCGCCCGCGATGCGGTAGCCGGTATCGACGGTCGAGGTCGATTCGGTGATCAGCTCGGCGATCTCCTTGGCGGCCGCCGCGCTGCGCTGCGCGAGCGCGCGCACTTCGCTCGCCACCACGGCGAAGCCCTTGCCGTGCTCGCCCGCGCGCGCCGCTTCCACGGCGGCGTTGAGCGCGAGGATGTTGGTCTGGAACGCGATGCCGTCGATCACGCTCGTGATGTCGCCGATCTTCTGCGAGGCGCGGCTGATGTCCTGCATCGTCGCCACCACGCGTTCGACGGCGCGGCCGCCTTCGAGCGCGGCCTCGGCGGCGCCCGTCACCACGGTGTTGGCGCGTTGCGCGTGGTCGGCGTTCTGCTGCACGGTCGAGGTGATTTCTTCCATGCTCGCCGCCGTTTCTTCGAGGCTGCTCGCCTGACTCGCGATCCGTTCGGCGATCTCGCCGCTGCCCTGGGCGATGCGCGAGGTGCCGTCGCTCATTTGCGCGCTCGCGCTGCGCACCTGCGAGACGATCTGCGCGAGGCCCACGCCGATGCCGTCGATCGCGCGCGTGAGGCGGCCGATTTCGTCCGCGCCCTGAGTCTGCGCGTCGTCGAGCGAGGCGGATGATACGGATGATGCGTGCGTCGACTGCGCGCCGCGCGGATCGAGCGACGCGCCGATGCGCACCGTGAGGTCGCCCGCCGCGAGTCGGCCGGCGGCGTGCGCGGCGGCGTCGAGCGGCTGGCTCACCATGCGGCGCGCGGCGTAGATCGAGAGCGCGGCGAACAGCACCACGAGCACGAAGCCGATCGCGGCGAAGCGGTTACGCGTGGCGTTCACTTCGGCCATGATTTCGTCGCGCGGCACCACGCCGCCCACGAGCCATTGCCATTGCGGCGCGCTCACGAACGAGACCAGTTTCGCGCGCGCGTCGTGCTCGCCGAGCGAGGCGTCCGCGCCCGTGAACTCGAAGGTGCCTTCGCCGGCTTCGAGCATGCGCGTGTAGGGCGCGTTGGCGTCGTCGTAATGCTTGCCCGCGTCGGCCGGATGCACGATGAAATTGCCGCGCGTGGCGCCGTTCGACGCGTCCAGCACGAAGTAATAGCCGGTCTGGCCGAGCTTGAGCTTGCCGATCTCCGACTTGATCGCGTCGATCTGCTTGTCGACGTCGACGCCCACGAACAGCGCGCCGATCACCTTGCCGCCGGCGTCCGTGATCGGCCGGTATTCGGTGATGTATTGCTTGCCGAACAGTTGCGCGAGGCCCGCGAAGCTGCGTCCGCCGAGGATCGGCTCGTAGGCCGGGCCTTTGCGGTCGAGCAGCGTGCCGATCGCGCGCGAGCCGTCCTGCTTCTTGAGCGAGGTCGTCACGCGCACGAAGTCGTCGCCGCTGCGCGCGAACACGGTCGCGATGGCGCCGCTGCGTGCGAGGAATTGATCGGGGATCGAGAAGTCGAGGTTCAGCACATGGTCGCCGACCTTGAAGGTCGGCGTGGCCTTGCCGTTGATGTCGACGGTCTGCGTGGGATCGAGCGCGAACTCGCCGGGCAGGAAGCTCGCGAAGAGCGACATCGAGCGGTCGACTTCGGCGTCGAGTGCGCTGTCGATGAGGGCGATCGTCGAGGCGACCGAATGGTCTTTCTCGGCGATGCGCGCGCGCACCTGGTCGCCGACCTGATTGGCGGCGCTGTTCGTGAGCGCCCACGTGAAGGCCGCGAAGATCGCGGCGACGAGCACGCACGAAAGTAGCGCGAGCCGCACGCCGACGCTCGTGCGTCGCTGGACGGATGGAATCATTGAAGCGGTTCCTGAAAAGAATAATGCGGAGGGACCGGGCGCTTTCGAAGCGCTGGCAAACGAATTACGGCCAGCTTTGTGAATCCTTGAGGGGTGCGCGAAAAAATGTGCGGCGATGCAACGAAGCGCGCGGCACAGGCAAGCAAATGCGCGTTAAATAGCGATTTTTGCGTTATATCCTCAGATGAATAACGCTCGCGGCGCGCGTGCGCTTTCGGCGTGAATCGCAATAATCGCGCGTTAGCGCAACGTTAGCTCGATGCGACCGATACTTCGCACACGAAAATAATGCATTCCGATCTGCGCAATAAATGGGAATGGGGAATGCGAAATCGTGAGACGAAAAAAAGCGCGCGACGGCGGTGGCCGTCGCGCGCTTAGTTTGAACAGCGTTTGAACAACGCGTTTGAACTGCGCTCGTGCGAAAGAGGGCGCTTTAGCGTTTGTCGCGCCAGGTGCGCAGCAGCAGCGCGTTGGTCACGACGCTGACGCTGGAGAACGCCATCGCCGCGCCCGCGAGCATCGGGTTGAGCAGGCCGAAGGCGGCGAGCGGAATCCCGATCAGGTTGTAAATGAACGCCCAGAACAGGTTCTGCTGGATCTTGCGCCACGTGCGCCGCGAGATGTCGATTGCCGCGGCGACGAGCGCCGGGTCGCCGCGCATCAGCGTGACGCCGGCCGCGTTCATCGCCACGTCGGTGCCGGTGGCCATGGCGATGCCGATGTCGGCGGCGGCCAGCGCGGGCGCGTCGTTGATGCCGTCGCCGGCCATCGCGACGATCGCGCCGGTGCGAATCTTGAGGTCGCGGATCGTGCGCGCCTTGTCGTCGGGCAGGACCTGCGCGTGGACTTCGTCGATGCCCAGTTCGGCCGCGACGGCGTGCGCGCTGCCCGCGTTGTCGCCGGTCACGAGCACGCTGCGGATGCCCATCGACTTCAGACGCGCGATGGCGTCGCGCGCGGTCGGTTTCACGGTGTCGCCGAATGCGAGCAGGGCGAGCACGGTGTCGGGCTTTGCGTCGGTATTCTCGTTCGACTCTGCGCCGGACTGCGTCCCGATCAGCCACGAAATCGTGTTGCCTTCGGCTTCCAGCGCCGTGGCGCGCGCCGCGAGCGCGGACGGCACGTCGAGCGCGAGTTCTGCGACCCATCGCGCGCTGCCGATGGCGAGCTGCCAGCCTT
>NZ_JAAGPN010000202.1:0-14473 GCF_017104805.1 Paraburkholderia sp. Ac-20347
CGTCCGCTCGCGGTGCTCGCCGCGCGCGCGGGTGGGGCAAGCGATGCAGTCGCCGGCGCGGCATCGGGCGTGCCCGCGAACGGCGCGGATGCGCTGGCGTTCGCGCCCGTGCGTTCGTCGGCGCAACTCGACGCGGCGCTCAAGTCGGCGGGCAAGCCTGCGATGCTCGACTTCTACGCGGATTGGTGCGTGAGCTGCAAGGAAATGGAGAAGTTCACGTTCAGCGACGCGCGCGTGCAGGCGCGTCTCGCGCAGCTCGGTCTCCTGCGCGCCGACGTGACGGCGAACAGTCCCGACGATCAGGCGCTGCTCAAGCGCTTCGGCCTGTTCGGGCCGCCTGGCATCATCTTCTTCGATGCTCAGGGTAACGAAGTATTGCGCGTGGTCGGCTACGAGAACGCCGATAAATTCCTCGCGCGCCTCGATCGCGTCGCGCCTGCGGCGAGTACATAAGCGCGGTCAGAGCGGTTGGAGCGACAAGACTCACCGTGTTGCGCCCATGAAAAAAGCCCCGGAAAACCGGGGCTTTTTCGTATCTGAACGCTGCGCGAGCGTCGCTTATTTCCGTCGCTTACTTCTGCGCGCGCAACAGTCGCGCGGCGTCGAGCGCGAAGTACGTCAGGATGCCGTCGGCACCCGCGCGCTTGAACGCGAGCAGCGATTCCATCATCACCTTGTCGTGATCGAGCCAGCCGTTTTGCGCGGCGGCCTTGAGCATCGCGTATTCGCCGCTCACCTGATAGACGTAGGTCGGGAAACGGAACTCGTCCTTCACGCGGCGCACGATGTCGAGGTACGGCATGCCGGGCTTGACCATCACCATGTCCGCGCCTTCCTCGATGTCGAGACGCACTTCGCGCAGCGCCTCGTCCGAGTTCGACGGGTCCATCTGGTAGGTCATCTTGTTGCTCTTGCCGAGATTCGACGCCGAACCCACCGCGTCGCGGAACGGGCCGTAGAACGCCGACGCGTACTTGGCCGAGTAGGCCATGATCTTCGTGTGGACGTGGTTCTCGCTCTCGAGCATCTCGCGGATCGCGCCGATGCGGCCGTCCATCATGTCCGAAGGCGCGACGATGTCGACGCCCGCTTCGGCCTGCGCACGCGCCTGCGCGACGAGGATCTCGATGGTCTGGTCGTTGATGACGTAGCCGTTCTCGTCGAGCACGCCGTCCTGGCCGTGGCTCGTGTACGGGTCGAGCGCGACGTCGCAGAGCACGCCCAGATCGGGGAAGCGCTTCTTGAGTTCGCGCACGGCGCGCGGAATCACGCCGTCGGGATTGGTCGCTTCGATGCCGTCGGGCGTCTTGAGCGACGGGTCGACCACGGGGAAGAGCGAAAGCACCGGAATGCCCAGCTCGACGCATTGCTCGGCCACGCCCATCAGCAGATCGATCGACACGCGCTCGACGCCGGGCATCGACGGCACGGCTTCGCGCACGTTCTCGCCCGCGATGACGAACACCGGGTAGATCAGATCGTTGGTGGTGAGGAGGTTTTCGCGCATCAGGCGGCGCGAGAAGTCGTCACGGCGCATGCGGCGCGGACGGTGATGCGGATAGAAGCTCATGTCGGCGGATATCTCGAATCGGGGCTGCAAAGCTGCGGCAATTGCGCGGGTCGCACGTTGGCAACGCGTTGATCAAGCGTCTGCAATTGCTTGAAATGGAACCACGCCCTGGGCGCAGGAAACTTTTCAGGACAATGGTATATCATACCGATCGAGCGAGGCGCCTTGCGCCAGACTCCCCGCTTCTCCTCCCTGAGCGGGTGCCTGTCGTTTTTCGATAAGGCTGTTTAGCCCGCCGGCAATTACGGCGGGTTTTTTTATGCGCAGCCAGAATCGTGCATTGCGCATATTTTCGACGTCGCGCATGACGATGCGGGCAGCTCTTATGTGGGCCGCCGCACGTTGGCACGAAGAAAGTTCGGGAAGGGGCCGCCGGATGGCGGCGGCGCGCCCCGCGGCGTTGATGCGCGGGGCCTGCGCCGGAAAGTCGAAGTTACCGATACGCGCTTATGCGCCGGCTTTGGGGGCGGTTTCGTCGGCGTCGGCCGCGTTGTCCGGGGGCACGATCCAGCTTTCGATGACGGCATGCGCCTCATCGAGCCCCACGCGCTTGAGCGCCGAAAAGAGCTGCGCGCTCAGCTTGCCCTGATAGCCCTGTTGCCGGTATTCGTCGAACGCCTTGTTCGTCGAACGCAGCGCCAGCACGCTTTCCTGACGCGTCAATTTGTCGCATTTCGTCAGGAGTGCGTGAATCGGCTTACCGGTGGGCGCGAACCACTCGATCATGCGGCGGTCCAGTTCGGTCAGCGGACGGCGCGCATCCATCATCAGCACGAGGCCGCTCAGCTGCGCGCGCGTCTGCAGATAGACCGACAGCAGATGCTGCCAGTGCTGCTTCGCCGCTTCCGGCACTTCCGCATAGCCGTAGCCGGGCAGGTCGACCAGATAGCCGGACGGTTCGTCGGCCGGACCCACCGAGAAGTAGTTGATGTGCTGCGTGCGGCCAGGCGTCTTCGACGCGAAGGCGAGGCGCTTCTGGTTGCACAGCAGATTGATCGCGGTCGATTTGCCCGCATTCGAACGGCCGGCGAACGCCACTTCCGGCCGCGCCGTGGCGGGCAGGTCGCGCAGGTGATTCACCGTCGTGAAGAAACGGGCTTGATGCAGCAGGAAGGCCATCTGTAGGACCACATTATGAAATAACGAGGCGGCTGGCCTGCCTCGCCCGGAGACGCCCGGGAACGATATGGAGATATCGGGGAGAGGCCCGATTGGCGCGGTTGCGCCTTGCGCGCTATTGTACAATGCGACGGTTTACTGAATACCCGTGAGGCCGGCGCGGGCCTTTCGAGCGAGATCGGTCGCTGTCGTACATTGCAGAACCTGATTCCCACAAGACGAAACAAGGTGCGCGAATGAATCGACTGTGCAAGTCCCTGAAAGTACTCAATTTTGCGATTGTTACGATAACGGCAGGTCTTGCAGCAGGGGTGTCGATGATAGCGATGGCGGCGGACCCGGCAACCCCGGCGAAACCGGACCTCGCGCGGGGGCAGGCGATCGCGGCGCAGGTGTGCGCGGCCTGTCACGCGGCCGATGGCAACAGTGCGGGCGGCGCCTATCCGAAGCTCGCCGGCCAGCACGCCGACTACCTCGTCAAGCAGCTCAAGGATTTCAAGCCGCAACCCGGCGGCAAGCCCCCTGCGCGAAATAATGCGATTATGGCGGGCTTCGCATCGGCGCTGTCCGATCAGGATATGATCAACGTCGCCGCCTGGTTCGCGTCGCAGACGCCCAAGCCCGGCTTCGCCCACGACGCGAAGACCGTGCCGCTTGGCCAGAAGATCTGGCGTGGCGGTATCGCCGATAAAGGCGTGCCTGCCTGCGCTGCCTGCCACGGTCCGACCGGGCAGGGCATTCCGATCCAGTATCCGCGACTGTCGGGCCAGTGGTCGGAGTATCTCGTTACGCAGCTCACCGCTTTCCAGCAGGGCACGCGCAACAACAACGAGCCGATGCACACGATTTCGCACCGTCTGTCCGACGACGAGATCAAGGCGGTGGCGGATTACGCGGCCGGTCTGCATTGACCGTTTCGCCGGAGTCGAAGAACAAGAAAAGGGTGTGGGCGCCGCGCGCATGCGGCGGTCCTGCACCCTTTTTTGCTGTAAGCGCGCACGTCGTGCGCACTCGAAGCGGAGTTTGAATGAGCGTCACCACGCAGGGTCTGCAGTTGAATGTCCGCCAGAAGGCGGTGAGAAGCGCCATCGAGCTGCTCAGTTCGATGCGTTTTGCCATTGCGCTGCTGGTCGTGCTGGCCATCGCGAGCATCATCGGCACGGTGCTCACGCAGGACGACCCCTATCCCAACTATGTCAATCAGTTCGGTCCGTTCTGGGCCGACATCTTCCGCTCGCTGAGCCTCTACACGGTCTACAGCGCGTGGTGGTTCATGACGATCCTCGGCTTTCTCGTCGTGTCGATCTCGCTGTGCGTGATCCGCAACGGCCCGAAGATGATCGCCGACATGAAGAGCTGGAAGGACAAGGTGCGCGAAGGCAGCCTGCGCGCCTTCCACCACAAGGGCGAGTTCGCGCTCGAAGGCGCGACGCGCGAGCAGACCGCCGCCACGCTCAGCAAGCTGGCGGGCCGCCTCGGCTACCGCTTCGTCACGCGCGAGACCGACGGCGCCACGCTGATCGCGGCCAAGCGCGGCGCGCTCACGAAGATCGGCTATATCTTCGCTCACCTTGCGATCGTGGTGATCTGCATCGGCGGCCTGCTCGACAGCAACCTGCCGATCAAATTCCAGATGTGGCTGTTCGACAAGTCGCCGATCCGCAGCAACGCGGTCATCAACGACATCTCGCCCGAACACCGCCTCTCGGCCTCGAATCCCACCTTCCGCGGCTACGCGTGGGTGCCCGAAGGCCAGTTCGTTTCCACGGCCATCCTGAACCAGCCCGACGGCTCGCTGATTCAGGACCTGCCGTTCTCGATCCAGCTCAACAAGTTCATCGTCGATTACTACTCGACCGGCATGCCCAAGCTGTTCGCGAGCGACATCGTCGTGATCGATCATCAGACCGGCAAGCGCATTCCGGCGCGCATCGAGGTGAACGAGCCGTTCACGTACGACGGCGTGTCGATCTACCAGTCGAGCTTCCAGGACGGCGGCTCGCAGATGCAGATGACCGCCTGGCCGATGAACGGCGCGAGCGCGAAGAGCTTCCCGTTCGGCGGCACGATCGGCAACTCGGCGCCGCTCAAGCTGCCCGCGGGCCAGAGCGTGCCGGGCGTGGACGGCCAGACCATCGAGTTCGCCGATTTCCGCGCCATCAACGTCGAGAACATCTCGAACGGCAGCGGTCAGACCGACGCGCGCGGCGTCGCGCACCAGACGCTCAAGGAGGCGTTCGACGAGCGTCTCGGTTCGGGCGCGAAGAGTTCGAAGCCGCTCGATCTGCATAACGTCGGGCCGTCGGTGCAATACAAGGTGCGCGACAAGGACGGCCAGGCGCGCGAGTACAACAACTACATGCTGCCCGTCGACGTGAACGGCGAGCGCATGTTCCTCGCGGGCATGCGCGAGAACCCCGACGATCCGTTCCGTTACCTGCGCATCCCGGCCGACAGCGGCGGCACCATGAAGGAATGGATGATGCTGCGCGCGGCCTACGAGGACCCGGCGCTGCGCGCCCAGGCGGCGCACCGCTTCGCCGTGCGTTCGGTCCCCGAAGCGAATCGCGAGCTTCAGCAGCATCTCGAAGACAGCGCGCTGCGCGTGCTGACCCTGTTCGCGGGCGCCGACGATTCGACCCAGGGCGCGCCGAAAGCGCAGCAGGGCGGCTTCCAGGCGGTCGCGGCGTTCATCGACAAGTCGGTGCCGAAAGACCAGCAGGAGAAGGCCGCGGGCCTCTTGCTGCGCATGCTCGAAGGCGCGTCGTGGGATCTCTGGCAGCTCGCGCGCGAGCAGGCCGGCGAGCCCGATCTGAAGCCGGACGCCGACTCGGCGCGCTTCGTTCAGGACGCGATCAACGCGGTATCCGACAGCTTTCTGTATGGATCGCCCGTCTATCTACAGCTCGATTCATTCAAGCAGGTGCAAGCTTCGGTATTTCAGTTGACGCGCGCACCGGGCAAAAAAGTCGTGTATCTTGGCAGCCTGTTGCTCGTGCTCGGCATCTTCTCGATGTTCTACGTGCGCGAGCGGCGTCTGTGGTTCTGGCTGAAGGACCGGAATGGCGAAGCAGGCGGCGGCGTGAACGTCATCATGGCGATGTCAACCGCGCGCCGTACACTCGACTTCGAGAAGGAATTTGCCCGTACCCGCGAAGCTGTCGCGCGCGCGCTCGGCGCGAAAGCGCAGGCCGCCGAAGACGATGCCGACGCCGAAGCTCACGCTCAGGCGGACCGCAACGCAAACGAAGGCGGGACGGACCGTGCACCTTGATCCTCGCGATCCTTGCGCGCTTTCCACGTTTTGCGCGCGCTTCACGGACATTCACGATCAACACCGGTAAGCCCATGGACTTGACTCAGGTTTCCTCATCCGCAAAGGCCCGCCGCGCAGACCGCGCCGCGGTGCAGACGGCGGCGCACGATTTGCCCGCCGACGACTTCTTCGACGAACGCCCCTTCCTGCGCCGCCTGACGCTGGTCGACTGGCTGTTCGCCCTGGCGCTGGTCGCGGGCGCGGGCTTCGCGCTGTCGCGCTACCACGCGCACATGAACTACTACGACAAGCTCGTGATGTGCGGCACGGTGCCGGCGCTCGTCGTGCTCGGCTGGCGCTGGAAACCGGCGCGCCTGCTGATGGCGGGCATCGCCGTGATGTCGATCGGCGCGATCCAGATCTATCAGGGCGACCTCGCGCGCGCCGACCAGGCGTTCTTCCTCAAGTACTTCCTCTCGAGCCAGTCGGCCATTCTGTGGATGAGCGCGCTGTTCGTGCTCGCCACGCTGTTCTACTGGATCGGTCTGCTCTCGCGCTCGCCCTCGGGCGGCTCGATCGGCTCGAAGCTGACCTGGGCGGCCGTGTTGATGGGCTTCACGGGCCTGATGGTGCGCTGGTACGAGTCCTACCTGATCGGCGCGGACGTCGGCCATATTCCCATCTCGAACCTCTACGAAGTGTTCGTGCTGTTCAGCCTGATCACGGCGCTGTTCTACCTGTATTACGAAAAGCACTACAACACGCGCGCGCTCGGCGCCTTCGTGCTGCTCGTGATCAGCGCGGCCGTGGGCTTCCTGATGTGGTACTCGATCTCGCGCGACGCGCAGCAGATCCAGCCGCTCGTGCCCGCGCTGCAAAGCTGGTGGATGAAGATCCACGTGCCGGCGAACTTCATCGGCTACGGCAGCTTCGCGCTCTCGGCGATGGTCGGCGTGGCCTACATCATGAAGGAGCGCGGCATGCTGGCGGACCGCCTGCCCGCGCTGGAGGTGCTCGACGACGTCATGTACAAGTCGATCGCCGTCGGCTTCGCGTTCTTCACCATCGCCACGATTCTCGGCGCGCTGTGGGCCGCGCAGGCCTGGGGCGGCTACTGGAGCTGGGACCCGAAGGAAACCTGGGCGCTGATCGTCTGGCTGAACTACGCCGCCTGGCTGCACATGCGCCTCATGAAGGGCCTGCGCGGCGGCGTGGCCGCCTGGTGGGCGCTCACGGGCCTGCTGGTCACGACCTTCGCGTTCCTCGGCGTGAACATGTTCCTCTCGGGGCTGCATAGTTACGGCAAGCTGTAACCGGTCTTCGCCGCACAACGAACTAACCGCCGGACGCCACGCGCTCCGGCGGTTTTTTTTCGTCGGACGGGAAGGATTGTGCGGCGTGTGCGTTTGCCCGGATGCAGGGCAACGCACCGCGCACGGGCGGGGCGAGCCGACACTCAGGCAGGGCCGCAGACGAGGGCAACATCATGTGGACGAAGCACAGCAGCAGGATCATCCTCACCGGCGACGACATCGCCGCAAGCGAGATCACGCCGCAAAAAGTGTTCGAACAGCGCCGGAAAGTGATGAAGGCGGCCGGCGCGCTGGCGCTCGGCGGCATGACGGGCGGCATCGGCGCGTTCGGCTTGCTGGGCGGCGCGCGCGAGGCGTTCGCCGAATACGCGCCGGGCGACCCGAAAGCGATCAAGCTGGCCGCGAAGACCAACCCGAAGTTCGTCGCGCCCGACAAGGCCACGCCGTACAAGGACGTGACGACCTATAACAACTTCTACGAGTTCGGCACCGACAAGGGCGATCCGGCCCAGAACGCCGGCACGCTGCGTCCGCGCCCGTGGAAGGTGAGCGTGGAAGGCGAGGTGAAGAACGCGAAGGTCTGGGACATCGACGACATCCTCAAGATCGCGCCGCTCGAGGAGCGCGTGTACCGCCACCGCTGCGTGGAAGGCTGGTCGATGGTGATTCCGTGGATCGGCATTTCGCTGTCCGAGCTGGTCAAGCGCGCGCAGCCGACTGGCAACGCGAAATACGTGCAGTTCATCACGCTCGCCGACCGCTCGCAGATGCCGGGCCTCGCCGAGCCGATTCTCGACTGGCCGTATTCCGAAGGCCTGCGCATGGACGAAGCGATGAATCCGCTCACGCTGCTCACCGTCGGGCTCTACGGGCAGGTGCTGCCGAACCAGAACGGCGCGCCGGTGCGCGTGGTGATTCCGTGGAAGTACGGCTTCAAGAGCGCGAAGTCGCTGGTGAAGATCCGCTTCGTCGAGAAGCAGCCGCCGACGAGCTGGAACACCTACGCGTCGAACGAGTACGGCTTCTTTTCGAACGTGAATCCGAACGTCGATCACCCGCGCTGGAGCCAGGCGACCGAGCGGCGGATCGGCGAGGACGGTTTTTTCACGCCCAAGCGCAAGACGCTCATGTACAACGGCTACGGCGATCTGGTCGCGTCGATGTATCAGGGCATGGATCTGCGCAAGAACTTTTGAGCACGCGATGGAGCACAACGTGAATTCGACCAGCGAGGCCAACGAAGCGAAGGACGCGACCGAAGCCGCCGGGCGACGCGTCGGCGGCGCGCCGTCCGCGCAGGCGAAAGCCCGCGCCGCGAGCGGTCCGCGCTGGCTGCCGTGGCTGCCGTGGATGAAGGGCGCGGTGTTCGTCGCTTCGCTGTATCCGCTCGCGCGTATCGTGCTGTTCGGCTTTACCGACCGGCTGGGCGCGAATCCGATCGAATTCATCACGCGCTCGACGGGCCTCTGGACGCTCGTGTTCCTCTGCATCACGCTGGCCGTCACGCCGCTGCGCCGTCTCACGGGCTGGACCGCGCTCGTGCGCTTGCGGCGCATGCTCGGCCTCTACGCGTTCTTCTACGCCGCGCTGCACTTCACGACCTACATCTGGTTCGACAAATGGTTCGACGTGGCCGCGATGCTCAAGGACGTCGGCAAGCGGCCCTTCATCACGGTGGGTTTCGCGGCCTTCGTGCTGCTGATTCCGCTCGCCGTCACCTCGACGCGCGCGATGGCGCGCAAGCTCGGCCGCCGCTGGCAGACGCTGCACCGGCTGATCTACGCGATCGGCGTGCTCGCGATCCTGCATTTCTGGTGGATGAAGGCGGGCAAGCACGATCTCGCGCTGCCGAAGCTCTACGGCGCGATCATGCTCGCGCTGCTGGGCTGGCGGATCGGCGCGTGGCTCGTCGCGCGCTTCAAGGCGGGCGGGCCGACGCGCGCGGCTTGAGCGCCGCGGGTTCGACGCCCGCGCAATAAAAAAGCGACGCACGCGGCGTCGCTTTTTTCGTTTCATGCCGTCGGAAACACAGCCCGACGATCAGGTCAGTGCAATCAATCCGGCAGCAGATGCTCGCCCGCGAACAGTTGCGGCACCGTTTCGCGCTCGCGCGCGACGTGCGTGCGAGCACCGTCGACCATGATCTCGGCGGCGCGCGGACGCGTGTTGTAGTTCGAGCTCATCGCGAAGCCGTACGCGCCCGCCGAGCGGATCGCCAGCACGTCGCCCGGTTCGATCGCGAGCGTGCGCTCGCGGCCCAGCCAGTCGCCGCTCTCGCACACCGGACCGACGATGTCCCACGTTTTGGCTTCGCCCGCCGGCGTCGCGACCGTCTCGATCGCGTGATACGCCTCGTACATCGCGGGGCGCGCCAGATCGTTCATGGCCGCGTCGACGATCGCGAAGTTCTTCTCCGCGCCCGGCTTGAGGAATTCGACGGTCGTCAGCAGGATGCCCGCGTTGCCGACCAGTGAGCGGCCCGGCTCGAACCAGACTTCGCGCGACTTGCCGGTCTTCGCGCCATGCGCTTCGATGCGGTCGAGCACGGTGCGCACGAACGCGCCGATATCCGGCGGCGTTTCGTCGTCGTAGCGGATGCCGAGACCGCCGCCCACGTCGACGTGATGAATCGCGATGCCGTCCGACTCGATCTGGTCGACGAGTTCGAGCACCTTGTCGATGGCGTCGAGATACGGCGCGACTTCGGTGATCTGCGAGCCGATATGGCAGTCGATGCCCACGACCTGCAGATTCGGCATGGCCGCGGCCGCGCGATAGGTGGCGCGCGCGTCTTCGAAGGCGATGCCGAACTTGTTCGACTTCAGGCCCGTGGAAATGTACGGATGCGTTTTTGCGTCGACGTCCGGGTTCACGCGCAGCGAAACCGGCGCCTTCTTGCCCAGTTCGCCCGCGACGGCGTTCAGGCGGTCGAGTTCGGGAATCGATTCGACGTTGAAGCACTTCACGCCCGCTTCGAGCGCCACGCGCATTTCGTCGGCATGCTTGCCCACGCCCGAGAACACCGTGTTCTGCGCCTTGCCGCCGGCGGCCAGCACGCGCGCCAGTTCGCCGCCCGACACGATGTCGAAGCCCGCGCCTTCGCGCGCGAACACGTTCAGCACGGCGAGATTGCTGTTGGCTTTCACGGCGACGTGCACGCTCGCGCGGCGGCTCGCGCAGGCGTCGGCGTAGGCGTGCCATGCGCTGCTGAGCGCGGCGCGCGAGTAGACGTAGAGCGGAGTGCCGTACTGCGCGGCGAGGTCGGCGGCGGACACGCCTTCGACGAAAAGCGTGCCGTCGACACGATGAAAAGCGGGCTGGGTCATGCGAGCGTCTGGTTGAGTCGGTGCTATTGAGCGGGCGCGGCGGCCGAGGCCGCTTGCGCGCCGCTGGCGGCCGCGGGCGCGGAATTCAGTTCAGGGTCGGTCGACAGCGACAGCGGCGTGCCGGAGGTATCGGGCACCGAACCGGCCTGCGCGCCCGAGGCCGCGTTCGGCAGGGCTTGCGCGTTGTCGTCGGGCTGCGTTTCGAAATTCGGTTTCTGCGGGAGCGGCGGCACCGTGGGCATGTAGAGCGGCCCTTTCTGGCCGCAACCCGCGAGCGACGCGGCGCCGATCGCGAAAGCCGTTAGAATCGCGCCGGACGCCGAGATGCGGGATGCCAGTGCGCGCATCCTGGAATTGACACGCATAATTGTCCCTGAATGATTAACCGGTGGAGTTTAGCATGGCAGATAGTGACTACCTGAGCCGCGCGGAGGCCGTGCTGGCGGCCGTCGAGCGCGGCGTCGACGCGAGCGGAGCCGATATCGAGCTCGAGCGTAGCGGCAACGTTCTGACACTCGAATTCGAGAACCGCTCGAAGATCATCGTGAATCTGCAGCCGCCGATGAAGGAGATCTGGATCGCCGCGAAAGCGGGCGGTTTCCATTACCGCTTCATCGACGAGCAGTGGCTCGACACGCGCACGGGCACCGAGTTCTTCTCGGCGCTCACCGCGTACGCGACGGAGCAGGCGGGCGAGACGGTGACGTTCACGCCGTGAAGTCGCGCTAGCGCGGCCGCACCATGAAAAAACGGGCACCCTCGGGTGCCCGTTTTGCGTTTGCAGCAGCGGCATGAATCAGTGCTTGCGGAACAGATTCATGATGTCTTCCTTCTCCTGCGCGTTGACCTCGGCAGGCGCGGCCTCGGCGGAACCCGCCGACGCGCCGCTGGCCGCCGCGTCGAGCGCCGCCTGGCTGATGCCCACCGTGGAAACGAAACCGTGGCCCGGCGTGGCGTCGGCGTAATACAGCTCGTCGCCGAGCGTGACGATGCCGTCGGGCATCGGCATCTTGTACTCGGGCACGCCGTTGAGCGCCTTCTGCATGTAGTCGATCCACACGGGCAGCGAGAGGCCGCCGCCGGTTTCGCGGTCGCCGAGGCTGCGCGGATTGTCGTAGCCGATCCACGCGATGGCCGCGAGCGTGTGCTGATAGCCCGCGAACCAGGCGTCGCGCGAATCGTTGGTCGTGCCGGTCTTGCCGCCCAGGTCGGTGCGCTTGAGGACGTTCGACTTCGCGCCCGTGCCGCGCTGCGCCACGCTCTGCAGCAGGCTGTTCATGATGTACGCGTTGCGCGGATCGATCGCGCGCGGCGCGTTCTGCTCCGCGACGAGCGGCTGCGCCTGCGCGACCACCATGCCGCGCTGATCGGTGACTTCGGCGATCAGATACGGATTCACGCGATAGCCGCCGTTCGCGAACACGGCGTAACCGCCCGCCATCTGCAGCGGCGTGACGAGGCCCGCGCCCAGCGCCATCGGCAGATAGGCCGGATGACGCTCGGCGTCGAAGCCGAAGTGCGTGATGTACTGCTGCGCGTACTTCGTGCCGATGTGGTTGAGGATGCGGATCGACACGAGGTTCTTCGACTTCATGAGCGCCGTGCGCATGGTCATGGGACCGTCGAAGCCGCCGCCGTAGTTCTTCGGCTCCCACGCCTGGCCGCCGGTTTCCGCCGCGCTGAAGAAGAGCGGCGCGTCGTTGATGATCGTGGCCGGCCCGAGCCCCTTGTCGAGCGACGCCGAATAGATGAACGGCTTGAAGCTCGAACCCGGCTGGCGCCACGCCTGCGTGACGTGGTTGAACTTGTTCTTGTTGAAGTCGAAGCCGCCCACCAGCGCGCGGATCGCGCCGTCCTGCGGCACCACCGAGACGAACGCGCCTTCGATCTGCGGCAACTGCGTGATCGACCATTCGCCCGCGTTGTTGCGCGCCACGCGGATGATCGCGCCCGGGCGGATCTTCTGGCTCGGCTGCGCGCGCGCGGAGAGGTTGTACTGCGCGAAGCGCAGGCCGTCGCCGGTGATGCTGGCCGTGTTGCCGTCCATGAAGGTGGCCTGGACTTCCTTCGGGCTCGCCGAGGTGACCACGGCCGCCACGAGTTCGCCGTTGTCGGGATGCTCGATCAGGGCGTCGTCGATGGCCTGTTCGCGGTCGTCGGCGTCGGCGGGCAGGTCGATGAAGGCTTCCGGACCGCGATAGCCGTGACGCCGCTCGTAATCCATCAGCCCCTTGCGCAGCGCGCGGTAAGCCACGTCCTGGTCGGCGGAATCGATGGTCGTGACCACGTTCAGACCACGCGTGTAGGCCTCTTCGTGGTACTGCGCGTACATCATCTGACGCACCATTTCCGCCACGTACTCCGCGTGCACGCTGAATTCCTTGCCCTGGCCCTTCACGACGAGCGGTTGCGCCGCGGCGTCGTCGTACTGCTGCTGCGTGATGTAGTGCAGCTCCAGCATGCGTTCGAGGATGTATTCCTGACGCACCTTCGCGCGCTTCGGATTGACGACCGGGTTATACGCCGACGGCGCCTTCGGCAGCCCGGCGAGCATCGCGCATTCGGCGAGCGTGAGGTCCTTCAGATCCTTGCCGAAGTACACGCGCGCGGCGCTCGCGAAGCCGTAGGCGCGCTGCCCCAGATAGATCTGGTTCATGTAGACCTCGAGGATCTGGTCCTTCGAGAGCTTCGACTCGATCTTGTAGGCGAGCAGCATCTCGTAGATCTTGCGCGTGTAGGTCTTTTCGCTCGACAGGAAGAAGTTGCGCGCCACCTGCATGGTGATCGTGCTCGCGCCCTGCGACGCATGGCCGTTCGTCAGGGCGACGATACCCGCGCGCGCGATGCCGGTCAGGTCGACGCCGCCGTGCTCGTAGAAGCGTGCGTCCTCGATGGCGAGGATGGCTTTCTTCAGATTGTCCGGCACGTCCTGGAAATGGACGATGTCGCGCCGCTCCTCGCCGAATTCGCCGATCAGCACGTGGTCGCGCGTGTAGATGCGCAGCGGCACCTTGGGCCGGTAGTCGGTGAGCGCGTCGAGCGACGGCAGATTCGGCGTGGCGACGATCAGCGCGTAGCCGAGCACGAGCGCGACGCACGCGGCGCCGCCCGCGATCAGCACGACGAAACCGATCAGCAGCTTGACCCACCAGGGCCGCTTGCGCCGGGTCGGGGCGGGCGGCTCCGGCGGGGTGGACGGAGCGGACGAGGGAGGCTGGACGTCTTGCATACGGTTACCGGAAAAACAGTCCCGCGATTATAGCCGCCCGCCTCGCGTGCTTTCGGAAAGCTTACGCACGGCTTGAGGCGGGTCGTGCAGCGTCGCGGCCGGTGAACGGCGCAGGTGCAGGGCGGACGCTAGCGGGACAGATGGCTCACGACAGATTGCTCACTCTAGCCGCGTCTCATGGCGCGGAGAAGCATCCCGGTCGGATTCGCTGCGAGATTGGCCATCTGGCCGAGTGTTCGCGCGAGCGGACGCTTCGCACAATCCCAGCAACGCGCCACGAACGGTTCGCGGCGCAAAGCACACGGGAGAAATGCGATGAGCCTGCTCAATCCGCTGTTGTTGAATGCTCGCCGTCATGCCGCTGGCGTGGACGTGAGCGCGCGCGGCATCACGCTGGTCGTGCTCAGCGAGCCGCTGTTCGGCGGCGGTCCGCTGCGCATCGAGTGGCTGGCGCGTGCGCCGCTGGGGCGCGAGGTGCTGTCGGGCGCGGAGATCGCCGACCGTGCAGGGCTGGCGGCGGCGCTGCGCGAGCGGTTCGGCGCGCTGCGTCGTGCATGCGTCCAGGCCGGACTGCGCTGTGCGTTCGAGCGGACGTCGGGGGCGCGTCTGCTGGCGACGGTTCCGCTCGCGCGACTCGTGCCGTCGTCCGGGTCGACGGCG
>NZ_JAAGPN010000203.1:0-14383 GCF_017104805.1 Paraburkholderia sp. Ac-20347
CGGCTTCGGCGGCGCGCTGCGCGGAGACCGCCTGCGCGAGTCGTTGGCGGTTTTTACCCCACAGGTCGAGATCCCACGACGCGCTCGCGAGCACGTTGTTTTCGCTGTACCAGCTGCCGCCGTAGGGCGGCGGGAACAGCCCGTTCGCCGAATAGAGCTCGCGGGTCCACGAGTAGCTCGCGTTGGCCTTCGGATAGAGCGCCGATTTCGACGTTTCGATGTACGACGACGCCTTGGCAATGCGCGCCTGCGCCTGCGCGATGGTCGGACTGCCATCGAGCGCTTCGTCGATCAGCTTCTGGAGCTGCGGATCGCCGAACTGGCTCGCCCAGTCGAACGCGGGCCACTGGCCGCCTTGCGCCGGAATGCTCTGCGACGACTCGAACTGCTGCGGCTGCGCGAGCGTCTTGTCGCTCTTAATGCCGATGTAGTTCGCGCAGCCCGAGAGCGCGAGCGCGGCGATCGCGGCGGTCACCGCGGCCCGGCACGACAGCGCTGGCGCAAACTGGGTTTGGGATTTCATTGCTCGTCTCGTTGCGTGAGAAGGTGAGGTGATACTGGACGATGCAGCTATTTTCTTGTTTGCCGGTTTCAAATTTGCTTGCCCTGTCATGAATTGGCCGGCGGATTTTGCCCGGCTGCCGGATTCGCGTTCTGGCTAGCATCGCAGCTATTGGCGAGAACCCGTCGCAACATGTTCTTCAGAAAGCCCACCTCTTCGGGCGTGAAACCGGCGGCGAGCGTTTCCGTCACGCTCGTGAAGATGGCCGGCATGCGGCGCGCGATGGCTTCGCCTTCGGGCGTCAGCGCAAGGCGCACGGCGCGGCGGTCTTCGGAGCTGCGCACGCGCTTGAGGAGGCCGCGCTTCTCCAGCCGGTCGACGAGACGCGTGACCGCGCTGGCGTCGATGCCGTATTCGCGCGCGAGTTCGGCGGCGAGCAGGCACTTGCCGCTGGCCACCATGAACAGCACGCTGGCCTGCTGGCTGGTGATGCCCAGCTCGGCGAGCGTGCGCTGCGTGACCATGTTCGACATGCTCGTCTTGGCCCGCGCGAGCAGGTAGCCGACGCTCTCGCCGAGATCGTAATCGCGGATTTCGGGCGGCGGTACAGGGATCGGATCCGTCATGTTTCTGCTGCGACTGCAATGATTGACCAGGCAGGGATTATAAGAAACGTTAGTTGACGCGACAAGGTTTTATTGTGAAGGGGCCGAATAACCTTTGCCGGATAGGGTCTTAATGTCGCGCGCAGGACGTGAGAAAATTGAGATTCCGCGCCGCGCCGCTGCGGAACCCGCGAGTCCTCGTCCCGTCCCTTGTTTGCTGCCGTCTGCGTAGCGTTTCGGGCAGGTCGCGGCGGCCCGTGATGGAAAGATCGGATATGCGCCTGATCAATTCATCTACGCGTGCTATAATTTCAGGTTCCCAAAAGTGCGCCATTGCAGCGCTGCCGAATCGAGCCTCCGGATCCGTCCGGAAGAGGCGGGCGGTGGTCGCGATGCCCCATCCGGCTATGTGGCCGGCTGTGTAGCGCTCGCCCGCCCGGGCGCGCTGCCGCGCACTCTTAACTGTACCCAGGTTCCTATGTCCCGCGCCCTACGCAACATTGCCATCATTGCCCACGTCGACCACGGCAAGACCACGCTCGTCGACCAGCTCCTCCGTCAGACCGCCACGTTCCGTGACAACCAGCAGGTCGCCGAGCGCGTGATGGACTCGAACGACATCGAAAAAGAGCGTGGCATCACGATTCTTTCGAAGAACTGCGCGGTCGAGTACGAAGGCACGCACATCAACATCGTCGACACCCCGGGCCACGCCGACTTCGGCGGCGAAGTGGAACGCGTGCTGTCGATGGTCGACTCGGTGCTGCTGCTCGTCGACGCCGTTGAAGGCCCGATGCCGCAAACGCGCTTCGTGACCAAGAAGGCGCTCGCGCTCGGCCTCAAGCCGATCGTCGTCGTCAACAAGATCGACCGTCCGGGCGCGCGTATCGACTGGGTGATCAACCAGACGTTCGACCTGTTCGACAAGCTCGGCGCGACCGAAGAGCAGCTCGACTTCCCGATCGTGTACGCATCGGGCCTGAACGGCTACGCATCGCTGTCGCCGGAAGCGCGTGGCGGCGATATGCGCCCGCTGTTCGACGCCGTGCTCGAACACGTGCCGGTCCGTGACGCCGATCCGGAAGGCGGCCTGCAGCTCCAGATCACCTCGCTCGACTACTCGGCTTACGTTGGCCGTATCGGCGTGGGCCGTATCAAGCGCGGTCGTATCAAGCCGGGTCAGCCGGTTGCGCTGCGCTTTGGCCCGGAAGGCCAGGTCCTGAACCGCAAGATCAACCAGGTGCTGGCATTCAGCGGCCTGGAGCGCGTGCAGGTCGAAGCGGCTGAGGCCGGGGACATCGTGCTGATCAACGGTATCGAAGATATCGGTATCGGCGCGACCATCTGCGCGGTCGACAACCCCGAAGCGCTGCCGATGATCACGGTCGACGAGCCGACGCTGACGATGAACTTCCTCGTGAATTCGTCGCCGCTCGCCGGCAAGGAAGGCAAGTTCGTGACGAGCCGCCAGATCCGCGACCGTCTGACCAAGGAACTGAACCACAACGTGGCGCTGCGCGTGAAGGACACGGGCGACGAAACCACGTTCGAAGTGTCGGGCCGCGGCGAACTGCACCTGACCATCCTGATCGAAAACATGCGCCGTGAAGGCTACGAGCTGGCCGTGTCGCGTCCGCGCGTGGTCCTGCACGAAGTCGACGGCGTGAAGCAGGAGCCGTACGAAATGCTGACCGTTGACGTCGAAGACGCCAACCAGGGCGGCGTGATGGAAGAACTGGGCCGCCGTAAGGGCGAAATGCTCGACATGGCGTCGGATGGCCAGGGCCGTACGCGTCTCGAGTACCGCATTCCGGCGCGTGGCCTGATCGGCTTCCAGGGCGAATTCATGACGCTCACGCGCGGCACGGGCCTGATGAGCCACGTGTTCGACGCATACGGTCCGGTCAAGGAAGGTACGCTCGGCGAGCGTCGCAACGGCGTGCTGATCTCGCAGGACGACGGCGCCGCTGTTGCCTACGCACTGTGGAAGCTGCAGGATCGCGGCCGCATGTTCGTGAAGCCGGGCGACGCGCTGTACGAAGGCATGATCATCGGTATCCATAGCCGCGACAACGACCTCGTCGTGAACCCGATCAAGGGCAAGCAGCTCACCAACGTGCGCGCCTCGGGCACCGACGAAGCCGTGCGCCTGGTTCCGCCGATCCAGATGTCGCTCGAGTACGCGGTCGAATTCATCGACGACGACGAACTCGTGGAAGTGACGCCGCAGTCGATCCGCCTGCGCAAGCGTCACCTGAAAGAGCACGAGCGTCGCCGCGCAAGCCGCGAAGCCGAGTAAAGTTTGCTGTCGAAACTTTTTCGCGCACTGCAATGCATGTAAGAAAACAAGAAAGCCGCCGCTGTCTGGGCGGCTTTTTTGCGTCCGGCGGGGATTGCCTCGCAGTGCCGGAAGAGTCTGTTGTAAAAGTTGCAAAGTACCGCCAAAGCCCATGGAGCAAGGGTTTGCGTGCGGTCCTGTGTCGCATTGCATCTTATGGGAAGTATCACTTATGTGCTATCCTCCGCGGATGCATGATTTAGGTCCTTCCAAGCAGACTTGATTCGCAATCCGCTAAACGGTCAGGCCGTGGCGCGGAAGGTTGAGTAACCCGCTATTTCTCGAGAAACTCGAAGAAAGGTGAGCGTAAATGTCGGAAACGATGAAGCAATTCCAGCTGAACTCCTATCTGTTCGGCGGCAATGCTCCGTATGTCGAAGAGCTATACGAAGCATATCTTGACAACCCTGCGTCCGTTCCGGACCAATGGCGTGAATACTTCGACGCACTGCAAAACGTGCCGTCGTCGAGCGGTTCGGCCGACAGCGATGTCGCACACGGCCCGATCGTCGAGTCGTTTGCCCAGCGCGCGAAAGCCAATGCTTTCGTCCCGAAGGGCGGCGGCGAAGACCTCGCCACGGCTCGCAAGCAGGTCTACGTTCAGTCCCTCATCGGCGCATATCGCTTCCTGGGCTCGCAATGGGCCAACCTGGATCCGCTGAAGCGTCGCGAGCGTCCGCCTATCCCCGAACTCGAACCTGCGTTCTACGACTTCACTGAAGCCGATATGGACCAGACGTTCAGCGCCACGAACCTGTATTTCGGTTTCGAGCGCGCGACGCTGCGCGAGATCGTGAAGGCGCTGCGCGACACGTACTGCGGCACGATCGGCGCCGAGTACATGTACATCAGCGACCCGGAACAGAAGCGCTGGTGGAAGGAACGCCTCGAGTCGATCCGCTCGACGCCGAACTTCACGAACGACAAGAAGAAGCACATCCTCCAGCGCCTCACGGCTGCTGAAGGCCTCGAGCGCTTCCTGCACACCAAGTACGTCGGCCAGAAGCGCTTCTCGCTCGAAGGCGGCGAATCCTTCATCGCCGCGATGGACGAAGTCGTCCGTCACGCAGGCGCGAAGGGCGTGCAGGAAATCGTCATCGGCATGGCCCACCGCGGCCGTCTGAACGTGCTGGTCAATACGCTCGGCAAGATGCCGGCTGACCTGTTCGCCGAATTCGAAGGCAAGCACGTCGACGACCTGCCGGCTGGCGACGTCAAGTACCACAAGGGCTTCTCGTCGGACGTCGCAACCGAAGGCGGCCCGGTCCACCTGTCGCTCGCGTTCAACCCGTCGCACCTTGAAATCGTCAACCCGGTGGTCGAGGGTTCGGCGAAGGCCCGTATGGATCGCCGCGGCGACGACAACGGCCTTCAAGTGCTGCCGGTGCAGATCCACGGCGACGCGGCCTTCGCAGGTCAGGGCGTCGTGATGGAAACGCTGAACCTCGCGCAAACGCGTGGTTACGGCACGCACGGCACGCTGCACATCGTCATCAACAACCAGATCGGCTTCACGACGTCGGACCCGCGCGATGCGCGCTCGACGCTGTACTGTACCGACGTGGTCAAGATGATCGAAGCGCCGGTGCTGCACGTGAACGGCGACGATCCGGAAGCGGTCGTGCTGGCGATCCAGCTCGCGGTCGAATTCCGCATGCAGTACCACAAGGATGTCGTCGTCGACATCATCTGCTTCCGCAAGCTCGGCCACAACGAGCAGGACACCCCGGCGGTCACGCAGCCGCTGATGTACAAGACGATCGCGAAGCACCCGGGCACCCGTGCGCTTTACGCAGAAAAGCTCGTGCAGCAGGGCGTCATTTCGGCGGAAGACGGCGACAACTACGTCAAGGCGTACCGCGCCGCGATGGACGAAGGCCACCACACCGTCGACCCGGTGCTCTCGAACTACAAGAGCAAGTACGCGGTGGACTGGGTGCCGTTCCTGAACCGCAAGTGGACCGACGCTGCCGACACGGCAGTGCCGCTCGCGGAACTCAAGCGTCTGGCCGAACGCATCACCACGATCCCCGAGAACTTCAAGGTTCACCCGCTGGTCGAGCGCGTCATCAACGACCGCCGCGCGATGGGCAAGGGCGAATCGAAGCTCGACTGGGGCATGGGCGAACACCTCGCGTACGCATCGCTGGTCGCGTCGGGCTACGCTGTGCGCCTGACGGGTCAGGATTCGGGCCGTGGCACGTTCACGCACCGTCACGCCGTTCTGCACGATCAGAACCGCGAACGCTGGAACGACGGCACGTACATCCCGCTGCAGAACATCGCCGACAACCAGGCGAAGTTCACGGTGATCGACTCGGTGCTGTCGGAAGAAGCAGTGCTGGGCTTCGAATACGGCTACTCGACGGCTGAACCGAACACGCTCGTCGCGTGGGAAGGCCAGTTCGGCGACTTCGTCAACGGTGCGCAGGTCGTGATCGACCAGTTCATCTCGTCGGGCGAAGTGAAGTGGGGCCGCGTTTCGGGTCTCACGATGCTGCTGCCGCACGGCTACGAAGGCCAGGGTCCGGAGCACTCGTCGGCGCGTATCGAACGTTTCCTGCAGCTGTGCGCCGAGCACAACATGCAGGTCGTTCAGCCGACCACGCCGGCCCAGATCTTCCACGTGCTGCGCCGCCAGATGATCCGTCTGTTCCGCAAGCCGCTGATCATCTTCACGCCGAAGTCGCTGCTGCGTCACAAGGAAGCCGTGTCGGATCTGTCCGAACTCGCGAAGGGCACGTTCCAGCCGGTCATCGGCGAAGCGGACGAGTCGATCGACGCGAAGAAGGTCAAGCGCGTGGTGGCCTGCTCGGGCCGCGTGTACTTCGACCTCGTCGCGCATCGCCGCGAAGCGAAGGCAAACGACGTCGCGATCATCCGTATCGAACAGCTCTATCCGTTCGCGCACAAGCAGTTCGAAGCGGAAATCAAGAAGTACGACAACGCGACCGAAGTGGTCTGGGTGCAGGACGAGCCGCAGAATCAGGGCCCGTGGTTCTACATCGAGCACCACCTGAAGGAAGGCATGAAGGAAGGACAGAAGCTCGCGTACAGCGGCCGTCCGGCTTCGGCCTCGCCGGCTGTCGGCTACTACGCGAAGCATTACGAACAGCAGAAGACGCTGATCGAAGGTGCGTTCGGCCGCCTGAAGGGCGCGCAGGTCGCGAAATAAGCATATGAGCTAACGAACCGGGAAAGCGTGCGATCGGATCGCGCGCTTTCCCGCGCTCAGATGCGCGACCCGGTTCGTACCCAGATACGTATTCAGGAACATCAAATGGCTATTGTTGAAGTCAAGGTCCCGCAGTTCTCGGAGTCGGTGTCGGAAGGCACGATGCTGCAGTGGAAGAAGAAGCCGGGCGAAGCGATCGCTCAGGACGAAGTCGTCATCGAAATCGAAACCGACAAGGTCGTGCTCGAAGTGCCCGCGCCGGCAGCCGGCGTGCTGGCTGAAGTGCTGATCGGCGACGGCGCGACCGTCACGAGCGAACAGGTCATCGCACGCATCGACACGGAAGGCAAGGCTGGCGCCGCAGCTGCACCCGCAGCCGCCGCAGCGCCGGCAGCCGCACCGGCCGCCGCGCCCGCGGCAGCACCGGCTGCTGCAGCCGCTTCGACGTCGAGCAGCAACATCGCCTCGCCCGCAGCGACCAAGCTGATGGCGGAGAAGGGTCTGGCTGGCGGCGACGTCGCCGGCACGGGCCGCGACGGCCGCATCACGAAGCAGGACGTGCTCGGCGCAGGCGCGCCGAAGGCTGCGCCCGCAGCCGCACCGGCTGGCAAGCCGGCTGCCGCCAAGCCCGCGCTGCCGCAAGTCAACGCACCGGCATCGGCCGCCAACTGGCTGAACGACCGTCCGGAACAGCGCGTGCCGATGTCGCGTCTGCGTGCGCGTATCGCCGAGCGTCTGCTCGAGTCGCAGCAAACCAACGCCATCCTCACGACGTTCAACGAAGTGAACATGGCGCCGGTCATGGATCTGCGCAACAAGTACAAGGACAAGTTCGAGAAGGAACATGGCGTGAAGCTCGGCTTCATGTCGTTCTTCGTGAAGGCCGCGGTTCACGCCCTCAAGAAGTTCCCGCTCGTGAACGCGTCGATCGACGGTAACGACATCGTCTATCACGGCTACTTCGACATCGGTATCGCCGTCGGTTCGCCGCGCGGCCTGGTGGTGCCCATCCTGCGCAACGCAGACCAGATGAGCCTCGCCGACATCGAGAAGAAGATCGCCGAATTCGGTCAGAAGGCCAAGGACGGCAAGCTGTCGATCGAAGAAATGACGGGCGGTACGTTCTCGATCTCGAACGGCGGCGTGTTCGGCTCGATGCTCTCGACCCCGATCATCAACCCGCCGCAGTCGGCGATCCTCGGCGTGCACGCGACCAAGGAACGCGCGGTTGTGGAAAACGGCCAGATCGTGATCCGCCCGATGAACTACCTCGCGATGTCGTACGACCACCGCATCATCGACGGCCGCGAAGCCGTCCTGTCGCTGGTCGCGATGAAGGACGCGCTGGAAGATCCGGCGCGCCTGCTGCTCGACCTGTAATCACAGCGTCGCTCAAGCATCGCGTATTGAGTCTCACACTGAGCGGCGTGCGCGCGAATTCCGGAAACCGGCATTCGCGCGCCGCGCTCACGTATCGAAAGGATGACCATGTCCAAAGAATTTGACGTCGTCGTGATCGGCGCCGGCCCCGGCGGCTATATCGCGGCGATCCGCGCCGCGCAGCTCGGCAAGTCGGTTGCGTGTATCGAAAAGTGGAAGAACCCGGCCGGCGCGCTGAAGCTCGGCGGCACCTGCCTGAACGTCGGCTGCATTCCGTCGAAGGCGCTGCTCGCCTCGTCGGAAGAGTTCGAAAACGCCGCGCATCATCTCGTCGACCACGGCATCAGCGTGGGTGACGTGAAGATCGACGTCGCGAAGATGCTCGCCCGCAAGGACGGCATCGTCGAGAAGATGACGAAGGGTATCGAATTCCTGTTCCGCAAGAACAAGATCACGTGGCTCAAGGGTCACGGCAAGTTCACCGGCAAGAACGACGCCGGCGTGCAGATCGAAGTCTCGGGCGAAGGCGAAACCGAAGTCGTGACGGCGAAGAACGTCATCATCGCGACGGGTTCGAAGGCGCGTCACCTGCCGGGCATGCCGGTCGACAACAAGATCATCGCCGACAACGAAGGCGCGCTGACGTTCGACTCGGTGCCGAAGAAGCTGGCCGTGATCGGCGCAGGCGTGATCGGTCTGGAACTGGGTTCGGTGTGGCGCCGTCTGGGCGCCGACGTCACGATCCTCGAAGCGCTGCCGGAATTCCTCGGCGCCGCTGACCAGGCGCTCTCGAAGGAAGCTGCGAAGCTCTTCAAGAAGCAGGGTCTCGACATTCACGTTGGCGTGAAGGTCGGCGAAGTGAAGGCGACGGACAAGAACGTCACGATCAACTACACGGACAAGGACGGCAACGCGCAAGTGCTCGAAGCCGACCGCCTGATCGTGTCGGTTGGCCGCGTGCCGAACACCGACAACCTCGGTCTCGAAGCGATCGGCCTGAAGGCCAACGAGCGCGGCTTCATCGACGTCGATGACCACTGCGCAACGTCGGTGCCGAACGTCTACGCGATCGGCGACGTGGTGCGCGGCCCGATGCTCGCGCACAAGGCCGAAGACGAAGGCGTGCTGGTCGCGGAAGTGATCGACGGCCAGAAGCCGCACATCGACTACAACTGCATTCCGTGGGTGATCTACACCGAACCGGAAATCGCGTGGGTCGGCAAGACGGAACAGCAGCTCAAGGCTGAAGGCCGCGACATCAAGACGGGCCAGTTCCCGTTCATGGCGAACGGCCGCGCGCTCGGCATCAACAAGGCCGACGGCTTTGTGAAGATGATCGCCGACGCGAAAACCGACGAACTGCTCGGCGTGCACATCATCTCGGCGAACGCATCGGACCTGATCGCGGAAGCCGTGGTGGCGATGGAATTCAAGGCTGCCGCCGAAGACATCGGCCGCATCTGCCATCCGCACCCGTCGCTGTCCGAAGTCATGCGCGAAGCGGCACTTGCCGTCGACAAGCGCGCGCTCAACATGTAAGCGCCTGAGGCCGGGCGCGTCAGCGTTCCGGCCTTGCAGCACCTGCATCACGTACAGAGGCGGACGGGTTCGAATACCCGCCCGCCTTTACTCATTTGCGGCTCACGAAATGAACGTCACCGAATACTACGAAAACGAACTGCAGAAACGCGGATACAAACCGGATGCGGCGCAGCGCGTCGCGATCGAGCGGCTGCAGCGGTGCTACGACGAGTGGGTCGAATACAAGTCGCGTCGCTCGAACGCGTTCTGGAAACTCATCAACCGTCCCGATCTGCCGCGCGGCGTCTACATGTGGGGCGGGGTGGGGCGCGGCAAGAGCTTCCTGATGGACAGTTTCTACGCGGTCGTGCCGGTGCAGCGCAAAACGCGTCTGCATTTCCACGAGTTCATGCGCGAAGTGCATCGCGAACTCGAAGAACTCAAAGGCCAGGCCGATCCGCTCGACGAACTCGCGCGCCGCATCGCGAAGCGTTATCGCCTGATCTGTTTCGACGAATTCCACGTCTCGGACATCGCCGACGCGATGATCCTGTATCGCCTGCTCGACCGCCTGTTCGCGAACGGCGTGCAGTTCGTGATGACGTCCAACTACGATCCCGATCTGCTTTATCCCGACGGCCTGCATCGCGACCGCATGCTGCCCGCCATCGACCTGATCAAGGAAAAGCTCGATGTCCTGAACGTCGATGCCGGTGTCGACTATCGCCAGCGCACGCTCGCGCAGGTCGAGGTCTATCACACGCCGCTGGGCGCCGCCGCCGACAAGGCGCTGCGCCACTCGTTCTCGCAACTGGCCGCGGTGCCCGACGAAAGCCCGATCCTGCACATCGAGAAGCGCGAACTCAAGGCGCTGCGCAAGGCCGATGGCGTGGTGTGGTTCGACTTCGCCACGCTGTGCGGCGGTCCGCGCTCGCAGAACGACTATCTCGAACTGGCGAGCCGTTTTCACGCCGTGATTCTCTCCGACGTGCCGCAGATGACGCCGCGCATGGCCTCCGAGGCGCGCCGCTTCACCTGGCTCATCGACGTGTTCTACGACCACAAGGTCAAGCTGCTGATGTCGGCCGCGGTGCCGCCCGAGGATCTGTATCCCGAAGGTCCGATGGCGAACGAATTCACGCGCACGGTTTCGCGGATCGTCGAAATGCAGTCGAAGGAGTATCTCGAAACGCCGCGCCGCATCGTCGATACGACGCTGACCTGAGCGTTTGCGTAGTGGTTTGACCTGCGACACCTCGCAGGTCGCGCGCACAGGTGCGCACCCTGCGGCATCGCAAAAATAGAGTCCGAAGTGTTTTTTCAAGATTCGGACTCGTCTGATATGGCCCGCGGGGGCGAGTGGATATCGTTGGTTCAGAACCGTTCTGACCAAGGAGAACTCCATGACGCCGCATCGCGATATCACCGAGGAAGAGTGGCAACGCGTGTTGCCGCTGCTGCCCGAACTGCGCCCGCGCTCCGAACTGCGCGGCCGACCGCTGGCCAATACCCGCTCGGTGCTCAACGGCGTGCTGTGGGTCATGTACAGCGGCGCCACGTGGTCGGCCATGCCGCGCCGCTATCCGTCCTATCAGACCTGCCATCGCCGCTTCAAGGCGTGGCACGACGAAGGCGTCCTCAAGGCCGTGATGGGCGAATTGTTCGGCGAAGAGGGCGCGGCGCTGTGCGGCGCGATTGAAACGCGCATGCGCAGGCACGCAAGCCGCGCCGAAAAGGCCGCGCGCACCCAGGAAGAACTGCCGATGCGCAATTCGCCGTTCTCGCCGGCCGCGCCCGGTGTGCCCCAGCCGTTCAGCTATCGATCGGTGTATCGCCACACGGTTTGACGCGCCGCGTTGACGTATGTCGAGAAAGAAAAAGCCGCCTGAATTCAGGCGGCTTTTTTCATGCTGAAGGTCGGCGTGGCGCGTGTTCGCGAGTCACGCCGCTTACCGCTTACTGCTGACGCACCCAGGTCTGCGACCGGCCGAGCAGCGCGATGCCCAGATAGCCGCGCACCACGAGCTTCTGGCCGCCGTCTTCCGTGTGCATCTTGCAGCTATAGATCTTGCCGTTTTCCGGATCGAGAATATGGCCGCCGTCGTAGTCGTTGCCGGCCTTTTTCATGCTGTCGATGATCGTCATGCCGAGGATCAGCTGGTCCTTGCGCGAGTCCGTGCAGGCGGTGCAGCGGCGATCGGGCTGATCGTTCGGCCCCAGTCCCTTGATGACCTTGCCGCTCAGGCCGCCGCTGCCGTCGTCGCTGATCTGCACGAGCGCTTTCGGCTGGCCGGTGTGATCGTCGATGGTCTGCCAGACCCCGACGGGCGAGCTGTCCTGCGCATGCGCGGCGGCGATGCCGCCCAGCAGTGCGCCGGCCAGCGCGAGCTGACGCGCCGCGCGTGCGGCGAACGAAATAGTGCGACCGTTGATCCGGTTCATGTGTCTTCCTCCACTGATGTTTATGTGTGTGCGACCGCATGCAGGGGCGCGCCGCGATGGCGCGCTCATGCAGTCAGGGCAGGATACGCGAAAGCGCCGCGCGCGTTTGCGAGTAGGAACTCTAGTCGGCGCGGCGCGCACGGCACGCGGATTGCCGCACGTGCCGTGCCGCGTGCGCCGTCCGCATCAGTTGAGCTGGTAAGAGAACGTCGCGTTGATGCGCGGGCTGCGCGACGGACTCTCGACCGGCGCATCGGCGAGCGCTTTCGCGACGGACAGATCGAGGCTGTAGTACTTGCCGTCGGAAATGCGAAAACCGAACGACGCCGACGACAGCCGCGAAGGCGAGGGCGTACCCGCATGCAGATACACGCGCGCCATGTCGAACGAGACATACGGCGTGATCGTCTGCAGCCACGCCTGGCCGATCTTGAACGGATGATTCAGTTCGAGCAGGAAGGCCCAGCCCGAATCGCCCGACGCTTCGCCCGGCTCGTAGCCCGCCGCGAAACGCTGCGCGCCGAACGAGATCTGTTCCGAAGTCGGCAGCGTGACCGGGCTGTACTGGCCCGTGATCGCCACGGACGTGCCGAAGCCCATCGGCCAGTCGTTGGTCTGCGAGGCGGACCCCGTGGTGCGCACGAAATTCAGCGAGACGGGGTTTTGCAGCACCACGCCCGGAATGTTGGTATCGGCGCCCTTGGACGCGCCCAGAATGTTGAAGCCCTTCGCGACCGCGATGCTCGCCTTGCGCACCTGGCCCGTCTGCACGTCGGCGTAATCGGCTTGCAGCTGCAGCACGCGCACCTGCGAATGCGTGTCGTACTGAAAGCCGTTGAGGGTGTTGTGATAGCGATCCTCATCGTGCGCCGCGTACACGCTCGCGGTGCCCACCACGCTGCGCGTGTTGCTGAGCAGCAGCGGGTAGGAGAGCGAGCCCGTGATCTTGTCGCTGATGACCGTGCGCTCCACGTAACCGGGCAGGCCGGGATTGTTGGTCGGATTGCCGCGATAGTGCGAGGCATCGACCTTCGCCATGAGACCGTCGCTCGCGATCGGCACGGCCGCGTGCGCGGACAGATAGGTGACGTTGTCGCGTCCCTTCGGCAGCAGCGCGGACACGCTCAACTGTTCGCCGAACGGCGTCAAACCGTTTTCGGTCAGCGTGAGCAGACCCTGCACGCCCGGATGATTGAAGTCGATGCCGGTGCTGATGTCGTACGGCTTCTGCGTGGCGTCGAGTTCGAGCGTGGTGGCGCCGTCGGTGCTCGTGGGCGGCGGCACGTTGGCCTTCACCTTGAGCCCGGGCAGCAGGCCGAGCACGTTGATATAGCGCTGGAACGTGGACGTGCGCAGCGGCCGGTCCTCGACGATATGCGCGGCGATCGCGCGCATCTTGTCTTCGAGCTTGCCCGGCTTGCCGGTGATCGTCACGGTGCCCACATAACCTTCGACGACCGTGATGCGCACGACGCCGCCCGCGAAATCCTGCGCGGGCACGAACGCGAACGAGAGCGCGTAGCCGCGATCCTGATAGAGCTTCGTCACGCCGTTGGCCGTCTCGATCAGCTGGCCGATCGTGATGTCGTGATTCGCGAGCGGCGCGAAACGTTGCGCGACCTCGTCGAATGGAATCGATTTCACGCCCTCGACCTTGAAGGTGGTCGGCGTGAGATGCGTGGCCAGCAACTGCTGCAGCTGAGGCGACTGCTGCTGCACCTGCACGGTCACGTTCGGCGCCTTCTGCGGCGCGTTGATCTGCGGCAGTGCGTCGAGCGGATTGCCCCCGGCGGGATTGCCCGCAGGAGGATTGCCGCCCGACGCCAGCCGGTTCTGTTGTGCTACTGCCACCCCCGTCAAGCCGGCGCTCGCCATCACCCCCAACGTTGCGAGCACGGCCAATTCTGCGACTGCGCCTTTCATCGGACTACCCTCGGACTTGTCGGACGGCGCGCCCGGTTTCCCTGAAGCTTCCGGTGCGCGCCGCCTCTTTGTGCCGCCTTTTCGGCGGTCTGTGGCTCCCTGATTGCCAGTGTTTATTCCTGCGGACTACGTACTACCTTGCCGTTCTTGTCCGGCAACGCGCGCGCGGCTTTCCCTCTCCAGAGGCCGCGTCACGCGTCGCTCATGTTGCCCGATGATTGTTGCGCGCGCTACGGCAGCTTATGCAGCAAGCCGCTCAGTAGTCCCCCCGATGTACTCGTGCTGCCAGAACTGCTTGTCGAACTCGTGCTGCCGGTCGTGGCGCCCAGCGCGCCCGTGACCGTGCCGACGATCACCGTCACCGGCTGGAGCAGCGTGGTCGCGCCGCCGCTGCTGGTTCCGCTGCCCGAAGTCGTCGAGCCGGCCGCGCCCGTCGCCGTCGATACGACGCCCGTGAGCAGGCTGCCGACGACCGGCACAGATCGGAAGAGCGGCGT
>NZ_JAAGPN010000204.1:0-14379 GCF_017104805.1 Paraburkholderia sp. Ac-20347
GCCGCGCGCCAGCGCTCGAGCGTCACGCCCGCGAGCACGTCGGCGGGCGGCTGCGGCGGCTCGGCCGTGGGCGTTTGCGGACCATCGGGCGGCAGCGAGAGCGCGAAGGCGGGATCGTCGAGCGTCGCCTGCAAGTCGAGACACACATGGCCGCGCCCCAACTGGTGACTCGCAAGCGCGGCGGCGAGCAACAACAGCGGCGGCGCATCGGGCGTCTCGTCGAGCAGAAAGCGCGCGAACGCGCCGTCGAGCGTGCGCAGCCAGCCGCGCTCGACCCAGCGATCGAGCGTCGCGAGCATCTGCGCCGCCGACTCACTGGCGTTCGCGCGCGGCATGCTGGACTCAGCCGCTTCGACAGACGCGGGCTTCACCACCTCCTCGATCTCTTCAGGCAAGAACGTGTCGAACAGATCGCCGGTCGTGCCGATCGCGCCTTTCGGCAAATCGTTGCGCGTGTTGCGTCGCGGGCTCATGCTGCATCCTCAAGCGCGTCGTGATGCGCGAACAGCGCATCGAGTCCTTCGATCAGCTCGCGCGGCGGCCGCTCGCAATGCAAGCCCTGGCTCGGCGCACGGCCGCCGCGCAGGAACATATAGACGGCGCCGCCCACGTGCAGGTCATAGTCGTAATCGGGCAAGCGCGCCTTCAGCAAGCGGTGCAGCGCAAACAGATAAAGCGCGTACTGCAACTCATAACGCGAGTGCAGAATCTGCGCGCTCATTCTCGATTCGGTGTACGAATCATCGTCGGCTCCGAGCCAGTTCGATTTGTAATCGGCGACGTAATAGCGGCCCTCGTGCTCGAAAACCAGATCGATAAAACCCTTGAGCATGCCATTCAAACGCGTCGCGTCGAGCGGCGGACGCGGCGCGCCGTCGAGCGTGAGTTCGGTGACGAGCGCATCGAGCTCGAGCGTATTCACCTTGTGCGCCGCGACCCAGAATTCCATTTCCGCCATATACGACGCGCTGTCGAGCTTCGCGAGCGTGAGCGGCGCCACCGCCTCGCCATCGATCGACGGCAGGCGCAGCGGCGTGCTGAGCCACGCCAGCATCCACGACGTGAGCGTATCGATCCATTGCGACCAGCCGCGCACGTTGCAGCGCCGCGCGATCATGTCGCGCAGTTTCGTGGCGTCGCGCGCGACTTCCGCAAAGCCCTCGTTCGCCACCCACTCGATCAGTTCGTGCAGGAAGCTGCCGGCGTCCGCGCCTCGCTCGAAGCCGTGCATCGGTGCGCCCTCGGGCGCGAGTTCCGCCGATACGGGCAGCCCATCGTCCGCGTCGATATCGTCGATCACGCGCGCGTCGAGCAGTTCGCGAAACACGTCTTCACTGCGCGTGTCGGGCGCGATGTGTTCTTCCTGCGCCATCTGCGACATCTGCGCCGCGTAGGCGGGTTGCGTGCCCTCCACGGTTTTCAGGCTCGAATAGCTCGCGATCCACCACGGTTCGCGCCCGCGCCTCGGGAACATGCGCGCGTGGCCGCGCACGACGCCCGGCCCGCGCAGCGCGAATGTTTCTTGCGTGGGCAAAGGTGCTTCCGCCACCGCGATATCCGTGCACGCGCCGCGCAACTCGCCGAGCAGCGTCGCGCTCTGCTCCGCCGGCAACGGCGCGCCGCCGCTCACCAGATAACCGAATGCGCTGCCTTCGACGTTCTGCACCGGCGCATAACCGATCCACGTCGCGTAACGCGCGCGCGTGAGCGCGACGTAAAGCTTGCGCAGATCCTCGCCGAGCCGCTCGCGATCGGCCTGCGCCAGCACCGGCATATCCGCTTCGAGCGTGACGCGCAGATTGCCCGCCTCGTCGTGCCATTTGAACGGCACGTCGTCGGCCTTCACCGCGCGATGCGCGCACGCGAACGGCAGGAACACGAGCCGATATTCGAGGCCTTTCGACTTGTGGATCGTCACCACCTGCACGAGCCCCGCGTCGCTTTCGAGGCGCAACTGGCGCGCGTCGCCACCGCCGCCCGCGCTCTCGTCCTCGCGTTGTTCGTCGAGATAGCGGATCAATGCGTGTTCGCCGTCGAGCTGCGTGCTCGCCTGCTGCAACAGTTCGGCCAGATGCAGCAGATTCGTGAGCGCGCGCTCGCCGTTCAGGCCCGCCGCCGCGCTCGCGCCGAGCAGACGCTGCGGCACATGGAAGTCGTTGAGCAGACGACGCAGCATCGGCAGCACGCCCTTCTTGCGCCACACTTCGCGATAGCCGCGGAATTGCAGCACGCGTGCTTCCCACGCGATTTCGTCGCGACCGAGCGCATCGAGTTCATCCCAGCCGAGGCCGAGCGATCCCGTTGCGAGCGCGCTGCGCACGAGGCGGCCATCGTCGGGTTCGGCGCACGCACCGAGCCAGTAGCGCAATTCTTCCGCTTGCGGCGTTTGATACACGGAATCGCGATCGGACAGATAAACGCTGCGCACGCCACGCGCCGCCAGCGCTTCGCGAATCGCGCGCGCTTCGTCGCGATTGTTCACGAGCACCGCCATGTCGGCCGGCTGCAAGGGCCGCATGCCGTGCTCGCCTACGAAGCCCGCCGCGCCCGCCTGGCCGAGATTCAGCAGGCGCGCCATCTCGGTCGCGCAACTCGCCGCCATGCTCGCGAAATACGCGGTCTTGCTCAAGGGTTTGCCGTCGGCCGAAGCGGGCAACCACCAGACGTTCAGCGCGGGCACGTCGCCACCGGGCGCGACCAGCGAGTCGGGACGCCCTGCTGCATCCGCCGCGACGAAAGGCAACGCATTGGCTTCGCCTGGCGCGCCGCGAAACAGGAATGCGCCGCTGCCCTCGGGCCGCTGCTCCGCGGCCTCGAAACAGCGATTGACCGCATCGACCATTGCGCGCGTCGAGCGGAAATTCTTCTTGAGCGTATAGAGCCGCCCCGCGCACGCCTCGCGCGCACGCAGATACGTGTAGATATCCGCGCCACGGAACGCGTAGATCGCTTGCTTAGGATCGCCAATCAAGACGATAGCCGTCTCATTGCGGTTCGCCTGGATATCGTAGACCGCATCGAAGATCCGGTACTGAACCGGATCGGTGTCCTGGAACTCGTCGATCAAGGCCACCGGATACTGCTTGCGGATGATCTCGGCCAGACGCGGGCCATTGAGCTTCTTCAACGCGTCGAGCAGACGCGTGAGCAGTTCGTCGAAACCCATCTGCGAGCGGCGCGTCTCTTCTTCTTCGAAACGCCGCGCGATCCAGCGCGCCGCGTGGCAAAGAATCGGCAGCTTCGCCATGGGCCGCGCGGCCAGCGCCTCGCGCAACGCCTCCATCGCCACGAAGCAATCGTGCGCGGGCGGTGGACCGTCCTTCCAGATTTCCGCGAGACCGGCAGGCGTGAGACGCGTCCACACGGCCGCATCGTCCTTGAAACCGGGATGCAGACTCTCGGGATCGTTGGCCCATTCGCGCAGCTTGCTGAACCATGTTTCGCAATTGCGCGTATTCAGTTTCTTCGCGTCGAACAGCTTCTTCTCGCGCGCAGCCGCAATCAGGCCTTCCGCTTCGTCGATGCCCGCGCGCCACGGCGCTTTCAGCAGTTCGAGCGCGTCGTGCGCCTGCTTGCGGGCTTCGCTCAGCGCGGCTTCGGGCACATCGGCGTCGGGCAGCAGTTCGGCGTGGCCGAGCAGGCTGCGAATCGCACCGTGCAAGGCATCGGGACTCGCGAACCACGCGCGGACCTGCGCGGCGTCCTGCGCGTCGAGCGGCGCGAGAAACGTGCGCCAGTAATCGCGCACGACTTCGGCGCGCAACTCGGTCTGATCGGCTTCGAGCGTCTGCGAAAACAGGCTGTCGCTGTCGAAGGCGTGCTCGCTCAGCATGCGATTGCACCAGCCGTGAATCGTCGAGACCGCCGCTTCGTCCATCCATTCGGCGGCGAGTTGCAGACGGCGCGCGCACGCGGGCCATTGCGCTTCGGGATACTCTGCACGCAGATCATGCAGCAGATCGGTGCCCGTCGCGTGCTGCGAATCTTCGCCGGGCTCGGCGCGGAAATACTCGGCCGCTTCGATCAGGCGCGCGCGAATCCGTTCGCGCAACTCCTTCGTGGCGGCATCCGTGAAGGTCACGACGAGAATTTCCGGCGGCGTGAGTGGACGCATCGCGGGCTGTGCATCGGCAGCGGTTTCGCTGTGCGCGAGCCCTTCTTCGTCTTCGCTCAATTCGTCGAACTCGTCGCCGAACTCAAACTCGTCGCGCTCCTGAGCGTCACGCGTGCCCGCATGACCGAGCACGAGGCGCACGTAAAGCATCGCGATCGTGAAAGTCTTGCCCGTGCCCGCGCTCGCTTCGATCAGGCGGCTGCCGTAAAGCGGAAACGAAAGCGGCTTCAGTTCGTTGGCGATCATGTCGTCGGCGGGGGTCATGCGGCGTCTCCTGCGTTGTCGGCAGACGCGGCGCCGCTTTTCTTCTTCGATGAAGCGAGCGGCGCGCGCTGCACCGGCAGCAATAAAGTGGCCGCGAGCGTCGCGAATTCGTCGTTCGCGATCAGCGTGTCGAAGTCAGGAAACGCGCGGCGCACGTACGGATTCGTCTCGCACTCGCCCGCCATGCGCGCCGCGCCCTCGAAGGCCGTGCGCGCCGCTTCCCACGCTTCGGCGGGCACCGCGCCCGACGCCGCGTCGTAGTCCGCCGGCAATTTGCGCAGCCAGGCGAAGGCTGTTTTCACCGCGAGCGGCAACGGCCGCCGCGAGCCTTCGTCCCACGCCGCCAGCAACGCAAGCAACCACGCGCGCGCAGTCTCGCGCGCGAGCGGCGCGAACTCCGCCACGCCCACCTTACTCACCACGACCGTGGTCACTTCGCCCACCGCGAGTTGTGCCGCAACGTGCGCGACCCAGTACGCGACGAGCCGCTCGCCGCGATACTTGTTGTCCTTCACGAGCGTGCCGGGTTCGAGAATCACGCGCCCGAGCGTGCCGTCCTCGCCTTCGCGAATATCGTCGAGCCAATCCTGCACGTCGATCGTGCGGCCTTCGCGCGCGAGATCCAGACGAATTTCATATTGATCGGTACGCAGACGCGGCCAGCGCGCGAGCGCCTTGCGATATTCGATGAACAGTTCTTCCATCGGCGCAAGCAGTTCCTCGCCGATCACTTCGCCGAAGCCGCCGCTCGCGAGATCGCCGCTGCGATGCATGCGTTCGAGCCGTTCGCGCGCGACCGGTTCGAGATCGGTTTCGCCGCGCTCCATCGCCGCCACCTGTGCGCGAATCAGTTCGCCCTGCAACTGCCACGCCTGCAGCGCATCCACTTCGAACGGCTCGTGGTTCTCGCTCGCCTCGTCCTGCATTTCGAGCGCCACGCGCAGACGCTGACGAAAGAAGCTGCGCACCGGATCGCGGAGAAACTCCGCGAGTTCGCGCACCGAAAGCGGCTCGTCGCGTTCGGGCGCGGGCAGCGTCGGCGCGTCGGCCGCGCCGCTCGCCAGCGGCGCGGGACGGCTCCATTCGTGCGCATAGGTGTACAGCGGCGCGTGACGCGGATCGGCCGGAAAATAGTCGGCGCTGAACGGCTGCAAACGATGTTCGATCGTGAGCGCGTCGAGCAGCGCATCGGGCTTGCCGTCTTCGCTGTCGAGTCGCCAGCCCGCCTTGATGTGATCGCGCAACTGCCCTACCAGCACCGAAGGCGGACGCGGCGTGTTGTCGGTCACGCTACGGCCGATCCACGAAATATGCAGATGCTCGCGCGCGGACAGCAGCGCTTCGAGAAACAGATAGCGGTCGTCCTCACGGCGCGAACGGTCGCCGGGACGATAGTCGCGCCGCATCAGGTCAAAGTCGAGCGGCGTGCGGCTGCGCGGATAATCGCCGTCGTTCATGCCGAGCAAACAGACGTAGCGAAACGGAATCGCGCGCATCGGCATGAGCGTGGCGAAGGTCACCGCGCCCGCGAAAAAGCGCTGCGAAAGGCCGCCGCCGTCGAGCTGGCCGAGCCAGTTTTCGGCGACGATGGCGAGCGGCAGCGCGTCCGTGAGTTCGGCTTCGCTGCACGCGTCGCGCCACGTTTCGAGCGCGCTGTCGAGGCGTTCGAGCGTGTACGCGTCCTCGCCTTCGTCGGTGGCGAAGAAGGTGGACTTCAGCGCGCGCAGGCGCTCGCACCAGACGTCCACGCTCGCCGGTTCGCGCAGCGTGCGCCATGCGTGGTCGAGCGCGTCGATCAGGCGCGTGAGCGGGCCGAGCAAGGCCGCGTCGAGCCCGCCGATCTCCGCATACGGTTCGATCCCGCGCCACGCGTTCGCACGATCGCCGGCCGCATAACCGAGCAGCATCCGACGCAGCCCGAAGGCCCAACTGTTGGGCGCGCCGCTTTCGCCAGGCGGCAGGCCGAGGCTCGCGCGCTGTTCGGCATGCAGACCCCAGCGGATGTTCGCGCCGTCGATCCAGTTGCGCAGCGTCGGCACATCTTCCGCGTCGATCTCGAAGCGCGCGCGCACGGCGGGCACTTCGAGCAGATCGAGCACGTCGCTCACGGTCACGCGTCCGTGCGGCAGCGCGAGCAGCATTTCGAGCGCGCCGATCAGCGGATCGAACGCACGCTGCGCGCGGTCCGCGACGCTGAACGGGATATAGCGCGGATCGTCGCTATCGACGAGACCGAACACGGCCTGAATATGCGGCGTGTAAATCTCGATGTCGGGCACCATCACGATCACGTCGCGCGGACGCATCGCGGGGTCCGCCGCGAACGCCGCGAGCAGACGGTCGTGCAGGATCTCCACTTCGCGCTGCGCGCTGTGCGCGACGTGAAAGCGGATCGACTCGTCGGTCTGCGGATCGACGGCGGGCCAATGCTCGCGCGTTTCCGGCAGCGGACGCAGATCGCGAATATCGTCCTGCAACTCTTGCAGCAGCGTGTGCGCGTCGGCGCCGTCGAACAGATCGATACGCTGGCCGATGCGCGTGAAATGCGGCGTGTAGGTTTCGCGCGCTTCGTCGCTGTCGTATTCGTCGAGCAGGCCGATGAAGTCGCGCCCCTGCTTGCCCCACGCCGCCAGCAAGGGCTGCGCGTGCAGATGCAGTTGCGATTCGTCGAGCACGGCGGGCGCGCCCGCGCGGCGACGCTGACGCGCGTGACGCGCGCGCAGCAGATCCTGGTCGGCGACGATATCGGCCCAGTAATGCATGCACGGGTTGTGCACGCAGAGCAGCACCTGGCTCCAGCGCGCGAGCGCCGCGAGCACTTCGAGCGACTGGCGCGGCAGGCTCGAAATACCGAACACCACGAGGCGGCGCGGCAGGCCTCGCGGCCTCGGCTCGCCTTCCTGCCACGCCTGCGCGCGGCGCATGAAGAGATCGTGCACGGCGGCGCGGCCGGTTTGCGCGAGCGCGCTGCCCGCAGGCGCGCGTTCGCTCACGTCGGCGAGCAGCGCGCGCCAGAGCGCGGCTTGCCAGCGCGCGTCGTCGGCGAGCGGCACGCGGTTGTTGCGCGCGTCGATCAGCACGTCGTCGTGATCGGCCCACGCAGCGAGCCAGTCGGCGCGATACACCTGGTACTGGTCGAACAGGTCGGCCACGCGTTGCGCGAGCTGAAAGCACTTGCGCTGTTCCTCGTCGTTGGCCATGAAGCGCTTGAGCGGCTCGTAGCCCGGTTCGTCGAGCAGCGCGGGCAGCATGCGCATCAGCCGCCAGACGAGGCGCGATTTATCGAACGGCGAGACGGCCGGCACCGCGTCCTCGCCCAGCACCGCGCGATAGACCTGCCAGAGAAAACGCGAAGGCAGCGACATTTCCAGTGCCGCCGCGATGCCACAACCGCCGTCCTCGGGATCGGCGGCGAACGCGAGCTTGAGCCACTGCGCGATGCCGTTACTCTGCACCAGCAGCATTTCCTTTTCGAGCGGCGCGATCGGATGCTGACCGATCCACTGAACGATCAGATCGCGCAGCCGTTCGGGTTCGTTGCCGTGAACGAGCATCAGGCCCGGAGGCAAGGCGCGCGCGTTCACATGCGGCTCCGTTGCGGCGCGCGGGCGGGCCGGGAAAGAAGATCGTGCGGGTGGAATGCGGCCATGTCGCCTGGTCGTAAATGTCGCAAATGTTGCCGATAGGAAACTCGGGCGCGGCGCGGAGCGGCGCGTGCCGCCCCGAGGATATCCGCGGCCCGATGCGATAGTTTACGACATCGGCGTGCTCAACGATGCCAGGTTTTGCGACGCGGCCAGCGACGGTTCAGGCCGGTTCAGGCCGCGCGTGCGCCCGGAGCGGGTATGGCGTCCACGTCGAGGATGACGTGAGCCGCATGGGGGCTTTCGTGCGTAGATAGTGCGGTGTAGCGCGCGCGTGGCGTGAACATGCGCTGAAGTGATGGTCGCGAATTCACGGTCGAACCGCGGTCGAAGCGCGGTCGAATCCGCGCTTGAATTCGACCGCGCTTCGTTCCCGTCTGCTGGCGCAGCCGCCGCGCTCAGGCCAGCGTGGCCGCCGCGAACTTGCCGATATCCGTAGCCGGATCGCGCAGCGCCGCCAAGTCGAGCGTCTTGCCCGAACCGACCAGCTTCTTGCCGCACAGGAAGTCGGGCATCGAACTGACCGCATCGACCGCCAGCAGCGTGCCGTTTTTCAGGTAGTAGACGGCAAAGCGGCGCGCCGCCGGGTCGCCGCGCACGACGGTCTCGTCATAGCCTTCGAGCAGGCCGACCGTCTGCAGCTTCAGTTCGTACTGATCGGACCAGAACCACGGCGCGTCGCAGGCCGGACGCGGCTTGCCGACGATCGCCGCCGCCGCGAGCTTCGCCTGCTCGACCGCGTTGTGCACGCTTTCGAGGCGGCCCGTGCGGCTGTAGTGCGAAAGCGGACGGCTCGCGCAGTCGCCGATGGCGAACACGTCCGCGTCGGAGGTGCGCGAATCGTCGTCGACCTGAATGCCGTTGACGCAGATGATGCCCGCCGTCTCGGCCAGCCCCACGTTCGGCACGATGCCGATGCCGATCAGCGCCAGCGTGGCCGGCACGACTTCGCCGCCCGCGAGCTGCACGCCCGTGAGCTTGCCGTTTTCGCCCACCAGCGCCTCGATCTTCGCGTTCAGGCGCAGATCGACGCCCTGCGCGCGATGCAGGTCGGCGTAGAAGGTCGACACGATTTCGCCCGTCACGCGGCCGAGCACGCGCGGCGCGGCTTCCAGCACGGTCACGTCGTGGCCGAGCTGGCGCGCGGCAGCGGCGGCTTCGAGGCCGATATAGCCCGCGCCGATCACGACGAGCTTCTCGCCGGGCTGCACGCGTTCGCGCAGCACGTCGGCGTCGGCGAGCGTGCGCAGTGCGACCACGCCCGAGAGGTCGTGGCCCGGCACCGTCAGCGCGCGCGGCAGCGAGCCGGTGGCGAGAATCAGCTTGTCATAGTGCAGGCTGCTGCCGTCACTGAGCGTGAGCGTGTGGCTCGCGCGGTCGAGCGACTGCGCGCTCACGCCGAGCTTCAGCTCGATGCGGTTGTCTTCGTAGAACTGGCGCGGCTTGAGCCAGAGGCGCTCGACATCGGCCTCGCCCTTCAGATACGCCTTGCTGAGCGGCGGACGATGATACGGCGGCACGGGCTCTTCGCCCACCAGCACGATGCGCCCTTCAAAACCGTATTGACGCAGCAGCGCCGCGGCATTGCCACCCGCGTGCCCTGCCCCGACGATCACCACCGTGCTGCCCTGTTCCTGCATGTCCGCTCCCTGAGGTCTGCGTGCGCGCGGCCCGCGCGCCGTGTTCGTGTTTCGTATCCGCGTCGCCTGTTTCGTTCAGGCACGCTTTGGCCCGCCATTTTCGCATCGGAAACACGCGGCTAGTGCCTTGCTTGCGCCTGCTTGCGCCGTGTTTCCGATCGGCAACGCGTGCTCGCGCCGCTGGCCGGGACCGAGATCATCTCACGATCGCGCCGCCCGCCCTGCAAAAGTCCCCGTTTCGCGCGGGTATCGCCGCTCAATCGAGCGCGCGGTCGTTCGGCGCGGCGTAGAGCTTGCGCAGCGCGTCGCTCATCGGAAACCGCCAGGCCGCGCCGCTGCCGGGCGTCGACTGCTCGAACCATTTCGCGTAGAGCCGGGCCATTTCGCCGCTCGTCATGAGCGCGCTCATGGCGTCGTCGACGACCTGACGGAAGCCCGGATCGCCGTTGCGCATCACGAACGCATAGGCCTCGGACGACTGCGGCGTGCCGACGATCACCCAGTCCGACGGCTTCGCCATGTGGGCGCGCGTGCCTGCGAGCAGGACGTCGTCCATCATGTAGGCCACGGCGCGGCCCGATTCGAGCATGCGCCGGCCCTCGCCGTAGTCGTGCGCGCTGAGCACCTGCATGTTCATGTGGCGATCGAGGTTCATGCGGCGCAGCATGCGTTCGGACGTCGTGCCCTGATTCGTGACCACGGTCTTGCCGGCGAGATCCGGAAAATCGCGGATGCCCGAGTCGCGGCGCGTGAGCAGGCGCGTATCGGCGATGAAGAACGTATCGGAGAACTGCACCTGGCGCTGGCGCGCGCGGGTATTGGTCGTCACGCCGCAGACCAGATCGACGCTGCCGTTCTGCACGAGTGGCATGAGATTCTGCGATGTGACGGCGATAAAGCGCACGCCCAGCCCCGGCCGCTGCGTGCGCGCCTTGACCGCCGCGATCACGCGGTCGCAGATGTCCTGCGAAAAGCCGACGACCTTGCCGTTCGCATCGACCGACGAAAACGGCACCGAGGTCTCGCTGTAGCCGATCGCAATCGCGTTGGCGTCGCGGATCTTGTCGAGCGTGGGCTGCGCGACCTGCGCGCGCGCCTGGCCCGGCCACGCCACGATGACGGCTACCATCGCGACGAACGTGACGAGCGCGGCGCGGGCGGCGGTACGCGCGCTCGACGGCGGGCGCCTCAATCGGCTCATAACAGTCTCTCTCCTTGTTGACGGGCGAACGGCAGCAAACCTTGCGCGCATCCCGAAATCCGATGCCGCCCTGCATCATGCCACGGCCACCGCTTCCCTTTGACGGACGGCAAGCCCGCGATAAAGCGACGCGACTATTCTTGCGCCCGGCTCGCGCGGGCCGCCGCGCGCATCGTCCTCACCGGTACGGCGCGTTCGCGCCGCATTCGGGCTGTATTCGCGCTGTATTTGCGCTGTATTCGTTCGCACTCCCTTCCACGGAAGCAACATGACCAAGGCAACCCTTTCCGCGCTGGCGCTCGCCGCCGCCCTCACCGCTCCATTCACCGCCGGCAGCGCATCGGCGCAACCGGCGCCCGCGCAAGCCGTGCCCTCCATCGACCAGTCCGATGTGTTCTACGCCGCCTGCCAGAAGCCCGAGAACCGCGACGCCTGCCTGCTGTACATGGCCGGCTACGCCAACGGCGCGCTCGTGCAGGCGCTGCTCGACCGCCAGCAGCCGCGCTACTGCCTGCCGCCGAACGCCACGCGTCCGCAGCAGCTCGGCGCGGTGCTCGCGTATATGAAGGGCCATCTGGAAAATATGCTCGAACCCACGGGCGCGGTCGTCTACAAGGCGCTGATCGCCGCGTACCCCTGCCAGGCGAAGCGCTGATCCTGCCCGGGCGCGGGCAACGGGGCTAGAATCGGCAAACCGCCCCGGCCCCCGACTGGAGATTTTCCGCCATGATCCTCGCCGCCTCGCCCCTTCGTCCGCGCGTCTATCTCGCGGGCTTCGACGTTTTTCGTCTCGATGCGATCGAGTACGGCGCGCGACTCGTTGCCGCGTGCGCGGAGTTCGGCTTCGAAGGCGTCTATCCGCTCGACGCCCAGGCGCCCGCCGACCTCGACGGCCCGCGCCAGGCCGCCTGGATCTACCACGCGAACATCGAATCGATCCGCACCGCCGACATCGTCATGGCGAATGTCGACGACTTTCGCGGCCCCGGCGAGCCCGACTCCGGCACGGCGTTCGAGATCGGCTTCGCCGCCGCGCTCGGCAAGGAAATCTGGGCTTATACGACGGACCAGGGCACGCTGGCCGAACGCGTGCCCTCGCAGGCCGACGCGCGCGGACGCATCTGCGAGCGCGGCTTTCTGGTCGAAGATTTCGGGCTCTCGAAGAACCTCATGATCGCGTGCTCGGCGCGCATCGTGCAAGGCGACGCGCGCGCGTGCCTCGCCGCGATGGCGCAAGGACGCACGCTCTGACGCGCGCCCTCGCGCTTCACGCGCCGCCAGCTATCGCGCTCAGTGATGCAGCGCGCTCAGTGATGCAGCGCGCTCATCGCGCTCATGCGCTGCAGCGCGCGGATGCGCGCCACGGCCGGACGGTCGGCGACCGCGCTCTGGTAGAGCTTCGCGAGATCGGCCTTGAGCGCCGTGCGCGACGCGCCGTCGAGATAGACCATATGCCCCGAGGGATAAAAGCGCGCGCTGAGGTTGTCGCGCACTTTCTGGTCGGCGAGCGGCATCTTCTGCAGATCGATCACGGTCTGATAGAACGGCGTGACGAAGTCGTAATAGCCGTTCGCGGACAGCACGCGTAGATCCGGATTCAAGGCCATCACCGCCGCCAGATCGCCGGCCGTGTAGAGCACGATATTGCCTTGCGCGTCGACGCCCTTCTGCGCGCCGGTCGGATCGATATGGCCGAAATTCCAGTTCTTGAACGCCTGATCGTTGAGGTCCGTAAACGACGAATTGGTGCGGAACTTGAGCGTCTCGTTCAGATAGCTGTTCCACATCGCCGTGTAGACGCCGCTGACCGCCGTCATGGTCGGATCGTTGCCGCCCGCATTCGGATCGACGTTGCCCGCAATGCCCGTGTCGATCGCCGTCACGCGCCCGTCGTACGAACCGAGCGCCACGCCCTTGTCCTTGAGCAGCGTGGTGAGAAAGAGCGAATTGCCGCGGCTGTCGTAACCGGCGACGTCGAGATTCCAGGCCTGCAGCGTTTGCGTGTCGATGCCCGTGTATTGCGAGAGCGTCTTGAGCGTGGCGGGAATCGACGGATCTTTCGGATCGGGAAATTTCGCCAGCGCCTCGCGATAATCGGTGCGCGCGAATTGCGCGACCTGCGCGACGAAACTCTGCAGATCCTTCGGCGCGGGCTTCACGCCGAGCCGCTTGTGAAACCACGCGTCGGCGGCGGCCGTCGGCAAGGCGCCGATGGGATTGCCGCTCTGCGTGTAATCGAGTATCGACGATTGCAGCGTGATGCCGTTCAGGTCCACGCCGTCTTCGTGCAGACGGTACGCGAGCACGCAGCTGCGCGCCGTGCCATACGATTCGCCGTACAGAAACTTCGGCGAATTCCAGCGATCGTTCGCGCTCAGATAACGCTTGATGAACTGCTTGAGCGAGTCCGCGTCCTGATCGACGCCCCAGAAGTCGCGGTTGTGATGCGGCGCGATGGCCGCCGAATACCCCGTGCCGACCGGATTGACGAAGATGAGATCGCTCTTGTCGAGCAGGCTGTCGGGATTGTCTTCGAGCGTATACGGCGCGGGCGGCGTGAAGCCCGGCATCGACGTCTTGATGCGGCGCGGCGCGAACGAGCCGAGCAGCACGAACACCGACGACGAACCCGGCCCGCCGTTATAGAAGAACGTGACCGGACGGTCCTGCGCCTGCACGCCGTCCTTCGTGAACGCCACGTAGAAGATCTTCGCGTTGGGCTGCGAGCTGCTCGGATCGACGGTGACGAGGTGGCCCGCGGTCGCGGTGTAGGCGATCACCTCCTTGCCGATCTGGATCGCGTGATGCGTGATGGCGGCGTTCTCGGTCATGTCGGTGACGAAGTCGTCGGGACCGTTGCCGTAGGCGGTGGGATCGAAGCACGGCTGGTCGGCGGGGCTGCGGTGCTTGCCGTTGCTGCCGGCCGGACCGTGTTCTTGACCGTTGCTGGACTGAGCCTCTTCGTTCATGTCGTCTCCTTGCTCGTGGTACGCCGGTGGGTCGTTCAGCGCCGCGCCTGACGGCAGGCGTGGGGGCTGCAACGGTGACGCACCGCGCGCCAGGACGCCGCGTCACGATCGACACGGCGCGGATGGCACGCGGTTTCGCTTCGGAAACCAGGAAAACTTTTGCGCACGCAGGAAAACTTTTGTGCGCGCCCCGCATCGAGCGCGAACCAGGCGGAGCGCGCAGGCACTCGATGCTACGCCGAGCCGAGCGCCGCCGCCACCTTGCTGCCCACCGGCGTGCCGAGTCCCGTGCAGGCGTCCCAGCCCGGTCCGGCGGTGTAATCGCCGTTGCTGCCGCTCGTGATGTCGTTGAACGCGCCGGGCTGCGCGTAGAGCTTCGCGTTGACGAAGCCCGCCGCCTTGCCGTTCGTCGCGTTGATGCGCGCGATCAGCGCGGCCCACAGCGGCGCGACCGCGCTCGTGCCGCCCACCACGGTATCCGCGCCGCCGATGTGCACTGCGTAGCCGCTGGCCGGATCGGCGTCGCCGGCCACGTCGGGCACGCCGC
>NZ_JAAGPN010000205.1:0-14307 GCF_017104805.1 Paraburkholderia sp. Ac-20347
CGAGGCTGATGACGTAATTGCCGTGATTCTTGAAGTTGTCCGGCAGCGCCCAGTTCGGCACAGCCTTAGCCCCGGTTTCGGAAAGAAAAAGGAACTTGTCCTCGGTCACGGGCACGTCCAGCGGCGCACCTTGCGCTTTCCAGTCGGGAAAGAGTTCGTCGATTGCGCGCGGATCCATGACCGCGCCCGAGAGGATGTGCGCCCCGATTTCCGAGCCTTTCTCCAGGACGCATACGCCGATTTCGACGCCTTTTTCCGCTGCGAGCTGCTTCAGGCGGATGGCCGCGGACAGCCCGGCCGGGCCGCCGCCGACGACCACGACGTCGTATTCCATCGACTCGCGTGGGCCGTATTGGGCGACCAGTTCATTCGCATTCATGCTGTGTCTCGTGTGTTTTCTTTTTTCATCATGCCCGCATTACATCCGCTTGCGACGACCGGTTTCAGAACTGGTCCTCGGCGAGCGCGAGCACGCCTTCGCCGCCTTGCGCGCCCAGAATCGCCGTGGCGAGACCGCCCGCCTGCGAGAGCACGTGTTCGGCATAGAAGTGCGCCATCGCGATCTTCGCGCCGTAAAACGCGGGGTCTTCGTCATGCTTGCGTTGCGCCGCGAGCAGCCCGCGCGCGAGCTGCCAGCCGCACAACACGATGCCCGCGAGTTTCAGATACGGCACGCTGCCGACGAACACGGCGTTCGGATCGCGCTTCACATTCTGTACCACGAAATCCACCACATGTGCCAGCGCGTTCGCACCCTGCTGAAGTTGCGCGCGCATCGAAACCGCCGCCGCGCCGCTTGCACCGCCGAGCGCCTCCACCGTCTGCGCCACTTCGTCGAGCAGCGCCTTCGCCACCGCACCGCCGTCGCGCGCCGTCTTGCGACCGATCAGGTCGTTCGCCTGAATCGCCGTCGTGCCTTCGTAAATCGCGAGAATACGCGCGTCGCGATAATGCTGCGCCGCGCCCGTCTCTTCGATGAAGCCCATGCCGCCATGCACCTGCACGCCGAGGCTCGTGACATCGTTGGCCATTTCCGTGCTCCAGCCCTTCACGATCGGCACGAGGAATTCGTAGATGGCCTGATGACGCGCACGCACCGCTTCGTCGGCGTGACGATGGGCGATGTCGCAATGCGCCGCGGCCACGTAGGCGAGCGAGCGTGCGCCTTCCGTGAGCGAGCGCATTGTGGCCAGCATGCGGCGCACGTCCGGGTGATGAATGATGGTGACCGACTCTTTCGCCGATCCGTCGACGGGACGGCTCTGCACGCGGTCCTTCGCATACGCGAGCGCCTGCTGATACGCGCGCTCGGCAATCGCGATGCCCTGCGTGCCCACGCCGAAGCGCGCCGCGTTCATCATCACGAACATGTATTCGAGGCCGCGATTTTCCTCGCCGACCAGATAACCGATCGCGCCGCCGTTGTCGCCGTATTGCAGCACCGCCGTGGGGCTCGCCTTGATGCCCAGCTTGTGCTCGATCGACACGCAATGCACGTCGTTGCGCGCGCCGAGCGAACCGTCTTCGTTGACGAGGAACTTCGGCACGATGAACAGCGAAATGCCCTTCACGCCCTCGGGCGCATTCGGCACGCGCGCCAGCACGAGATGCATGAGGTTCTCGGCCATGTCGTGCTCGCCCCACGTGATAAAGATCTTCGTGCCGAAGACCTTGTACGAGCCGTCCGACTGCGGCTCGGCGCGCGAGCGCACCAGCGCGAGGTCGGAGCCTGCCTGCGGCTCGGTGAGGTTCATCGTGCCGGTCCACTCGCCCGAGATGAGCTTCGGCACGTAGCGCTGCTTCTGGTCCTCGCTGCCTGCGGTGAGCAGCGCTTCGATCGCGCCGTCGGTCAGCAACGGGCACAGCGCGAACGACAGGTTCGCCGCGTTGAGCATTTCATTGCACGGCGTGCCGATCAGTTTGGGCAAACCCTGACCGCCGTATTCGGACGGATGTTGCAAACCTTGCCAACCGCCCTCGGCAAATTGACGGAACGCATCCTTGAAACCGGGCGTGGCGGTCACATCGCCGTCGTGCCAGCTGCTGGGGTTGCGGTCGCCTTCGACATTCAGCGGCGCGAGCACTTCCGCGCACAGCTTCGCGGCCTCTTCGAGCACCGCCTGCGCAGTGTCGAAACCGGCCTCTTCGTAGCCCGGCAGTTCGGCGATAGTGTCGATGCCGGCGAGCTCTTTCAGCACGAACAGCATGTCCTTGACGGGGGCGTTAAAGCTCATGGCAAACCTTTCGATCACACGTTGAATGAGAAAGACCGCGACGGCTGGGCGCAACGCCCGGCGCGGCCGGTCATGTTCATCAAATCGTAGCGTCAAAGGCGCGAGCCGGGACTGTCCGATCCGGCCCATCTAGTGACAAATCTGGCCACCGCGTGACGCAGCGCACCATGCGCCGCAAGGCACCCAGGGTCAACCCGGATCCGTATTCGTGTGAAATCGGGGCTCAGGCGCGCCCGCGGTAGGTGCCCGGCGTGCTGCCGGTCCAGTGGCGAAACGCGCGATGGAACGCGCTCGGGTCGTCGAAACCAATATCGGCGCCGATGGCCGCGATGGTGTCCTGCGTGTCGGTCAGACGCTGGATCGCGATATCGCGACGCAGTTCGTCCTTGAGCGCCTGAAACGCGGTGTCTTCGGCGGCAAGGCGGCGACACAAGGTGCGCACCGAGCAATGCAGATGCTCGGACGCCGCCTCGATCGTCGGCATTTCCGGCAGCGTGCTGGCGAGATACTGGCGCACCTGATGGCTGACCAGTTGCTCGCTGAACGATTCGAAGATCCAGTCGCCCGGCGAGCGCGCGAGAAATTGACGCAGATTGCGCTTGCTCTGGCGAATCGGCATGTCGAGATACGCCGCGCTGAAACGCAGCAGCGGCGCTTCGCAACCGAAGCGCACCGGCCCGGAAAAGAAGTAGCGATGATCGGCGGCGTGCGGCTGGCGCGCACACGCGAGCTCCACTTGCAGCAGCGGAATTTTCTGGCCGATGAGCCAGGACGACACGCCATGCGCGAGCTTGAGCATCAGCTCCTGGCCGAGCGGGCCAATCGGCCCGAACGCCGGATGCGGACGCAGTTCGACCTGCGCGACGAGTTCGCTGCGGCGCGACTCGACGCGGAAATCGTCGAGCACGATATGGAAAAACTGGCCGAAGCGATGCAGCGCCGTTTCCAGATTGCGCGCGTCGAGCAGGCTCAGGCAGAGGAACTTGAGCGTGCCGCTGCGAAACGGGCGGCTGAAGATGCCGGGCATTTCATCGTCGAGTTCGATCGCGAGCGTGCGATAGAGCGTCGAAAACTGCTCCTCGGTCACGCGCGCGCCGGGTTCGTCGAGCAATTCGTCCGGAATGCCCGCCTGCTGCAAATAACGCTCGACCACTTCCGGCCGCGCGCGAGCCGCGGCGAGAAAACCCAGGACGAGTGAGATCGGGACGGTGGAGCCGGGTAATTGCATGCCTGGTCGATCCGGTGGCGGCGCCGGAGCGGAATCCTTTCGGAGCGTTCGAACGGTGGATGCGCACACGGCGGTGCGCGGCATCGATTTTACCTGCTGGCGATGCGTTTGCGCCCTGTTTGCCGCAGGTTTGCGGCGATCCTGCGTGCGTCGGGCGACGCCGAACGGGCGGGCAGCGTCAGGCCGTGTAAGGCGAGCCAGGGCGACTCCCCCTAAAGAATCGAGCGTGCCCTGCCGTTATCCCAGACAGGGGCTTCATCTGCGCGTTTTGCGGACGATGCCCGGACCGCTTCGCCGCATCGCTCAACGTCGAGGACACGCCTCCATGCAGATTCAGCCCACCAGTTCCGCCACCGCGGCCGTCGCCACGACCGCCAGCGGCACCAGCGCGAACACGTCGACCACGTCGAACGGCAATAACAGCGCCACTTCGTCGAGTTCTTCGAGCGATGCGTCGTCGAGCAGCACGTCGAGCACGACGTCGACGACTTCGACTTCGAAAAGCGGCGGCGGAGGTGGAGGCGGCGGTGGCGGCGGTTCGTCCTCGTCGAGTTCGAGCAGCACCACGACGGCCATCGACCAGCTCAAGGCGCTGATCAAGGCGCTCGAATCGCAGCTTGCCTCGTTGCCGAAGAACGGCGGTTCGGCGCAAGCGGCGAGCAGCGCGAGCGATGCGAATAACAACGCGAACAACAACGCAAACGGCGACACGTCCAGCAAAACGACCAGCGCATCGCAATCCACAAGCACCGGCGGCTCCGCCAAATCGAGCCAGGATGCGACGCTCAGCGCGGCCAACCAGCTCGAAGCCGCGATCCAGACGGCGCAAGCCGAACTGATTCAGTTGATGCTCGCGAGCGGCCAGAGCACGGGCGGCCTGATCTCGACGACTGCCTGATCGCAGGCACGCACGATCTTCAGGCGTGCGCGCACGTTTCAGCGCGCCGCGCCGCGCACGCCCATGAACAGCGCGTACACCGACGACGTCGCCGTAACAAAAAGCCGGTTGCGATTGAGCCCGCCGAACGTGAGGTTCGACACCACTTCCGGCAGCAGAATCTTGCCGAGCAATTCGCCTTGCGGCGAATAGCAATGCACGCCGTCTTCGGCGCTGGTCCAGACGTTGCCCTGCTCGTCGACGCGAAAGCCATCCGGCACGCCATTCTGAATCGAAACGAACACGCGCGAATTCGACAACGCGCCGTCGCGCACATCGAACACGCGGATATGGCGCGGACCGCCCTCCACATGCGAGGCGCCCGAGTCGGCGATATAGAGCAGCGATTCGTCCGGTGAAAACGCGAGTCCGTTGGGCTTGACGAAATCGTCGGTCACACGCCGCGCCTCGCTCGCGCCGGGTTCGAGCGCATAGACCTGACAGCCGCCGATTTCACCTTCGGCGCGAAAGCCTTCGTAGTCGCTCATGATCCCGTAGTCGGGATCGCTGAACCAGATCGTGCCGCGCGAATCGACGATCACGTCATTCGGCGAATTGAAACGGCGGCCCTGATAATGCGACGCGAGCACCACCACGCTGCCATCGTGTTCGGTGCGCGAAATGCAGCGTCGTCCGTGCTCGCAGGTCACGAGACGGCCCTCGTTGTCGCGCGTATTGCCGTTGCTGAAATTCGCGTTGGCGCGAAACACGCCGACACCCGCACCGGGCGCCCAGCGCATCATGCGATTGTTCGGAATGTCGCTCCAGAGCAGCTGATCGGCGGCCGGAAAATACACCGGCCCCTCGTTCCAGAGACAATCGCCCGCGATCTTCTGCAGCGGTGCGTTCGCCTGAATCAGCCAGCGAAAGCGCGCATCGTGGATTTCATACTCGTTTTTATTCATTCGTCATCCTGACTGATCGCGCGCTTTCGATTGCGATGCGCGTCTAGTGATGCCCGTGATCGCGTTTGGGCAGTATGTGCAACTCGTCTTCCAGATAGGTCTGCACGATCGCGCGGAAGGTGGTCTCGCCGCTGAAGCCGAGCTTCTTGGCGTGGCGCACGTTCCAGCTCGACGGCCAGCTGCTGACGATGCGCTCGATCGTCTCGTCCGGCGTCCATTCGATGCGCGCCACGGCCTTCGGCCCGGCAAACTGGCTTAGCGTTTCGACCATTTCGTCGACGGTCACGCACACGCCCGGCAGATTCACCACGCGCGTATGACCGAGCGCCGCCGCGTCGATTTCCGCGCCCACCACGATGTTTTCGATCGCGATACGCGGCGAGAGCAGCCACACGCGCGTCGCGCCGCTCACCGGCACCACGCTGATCTCGCGATTGAGCGGCTCGCGAATGATGCCGCTCGCAAACGACGACGCCGCGCCATTCGGCTTGCCCGGCCGCACGCTGACCGTCGGCAGACGCAGCACGCGCCCGTCGACGAAACCGCGCCGCGAATAATCGCTCAGCAGCAGCTCGGCCATCGCTTTCTGCGTGCCGTACGACGACTGCGGATTGAGCGCGGTATCGTCCTGCACCTCTTCGGGAATATCGCCGCCATAGACCGCCACCGAACTCGTGAACACGAGGCGCGGCGCATGGCCGCGCGCGCGGCACACTTCGAGCAGTTCGCGCGTGGCGTCGAAATTGATGCGCATGCCCAGCTCGAACGCCGCCTCGGCCTCCGCGCTCAGAATCGCGGCGAGGTGGAAGATCACGGCCGTCTCGCCGTCGATCACGCGCTCCAGCACGGCGCGCTCCGCAATATCGCCTTCCTCGATGCGCACGCGCGGATCGTCGGGGCCTTCTGCGCGCGTCACGTCGAGCAGCACGATTTCGTCGATGCGCTGCTGCACGCCGCCAATCTTCAACGACTCGCGCGCAAGCAGTTCGCCCGCGAGTCGTTGGCCGAGAAATCCTGCACCGCCGGTAATCAGCACTTTCATAGTCGAACGCTCCGTTCAAGCCTGATGGAATGCACCGCGTACCGCGCACGCACGAACGACTGCCTCAGGCGCGCGCCTTCATCGCACTTTCACCGTGTTTCATCGCGGTTTCATCGCGGTTTCACATAAGGCCGGATCCAGCCGAGCCCGTCCGACGCTTTCGCGCGCGGCCAGTACTCGCAGCCGATCCAGCCCGTATAGCCCAGTTCGTCGATGAGCGAAAAGAGCCACGGATAATTGAGTTCCCCGCTATCGGGCTCGTGCCGTTCGGGCACGCCCGCCACCTGAATATGCCCGATCCGCGCGATATCGCGCTTGAGCTTGACCGCGAGGTCGCCCTCCATGATCTGGCAGTGATAGCAATCGAACTGCACCTGCAGATTGGCCGCGCCGATTTCGGCGCAGATCGCGTGCGCGTCGTCCTGACGATTGAGCAGATAGCCCGGCATGTCGCGCGTGTTGATCGGCTCGATCAGAATCGTGACGTCCTCGCCGCGTGCGGCCTGCGCCGCGTAGTCGAGATGCTTCAGATACAGCTCGCGCTGCTGCGCGTGCGTGTCCTCGGAAGCGACGATGCCCGCCATCACGTGCAGCTTGCGATTGCCGAGCACGCGCGCGTAATCGAGCGCCTTGTCGATGCCGCGGCGGAATTCGTCCTCGCGGCCAGGCAGCGCGGCGAGACCGCGTTCGCCTGCGGCCCAGTCGCCGGGCGGCGCGTTGAAAAGCGCCTGCGCGAGGCCGTTTTCTTCGAGCCGCGCCTTCACTTCGGCGGCGGGATGGTCGTACGGAAACAGGTATTCCACGGCGTCGAACCCATCGCGCGCGGCAGCGGCGAAGCGGTCGAGAAACGCGTGCTCGTTGTACATCATCGTGAGATTCGCGGCGAAGCGAGGCATCTAGACACTCCGGTAACGGATGCGGGCGCAATCCAGCATGCTAGCGAGATTGGCGACGCCAGTGAAGTCCTCGACGCAATGGCTGGGCGAATGCACGGGCAAGGAGGCGGGGGCGGGAGTGTGGGCGTTCATGAGGCTGCGTGGCCCGTCACGCTCGACGCGGCAGCGACGACTGCGCAGCCGGAGCGCATGAGCGGGAGCATCGGCATGTCCTGGCCCATCATACAAATCGGTGCGCGAACGCAGCCATTCGCGATAACCCTGAGGCCGGTAACATGCGCGCGAACGGCCTCATCGATGACGCATTTTCCGGCGCATCATGCGCCCAATTGCAGCGATTTCACCGGAAAAACAGCAAGAATGCGCGCGGCGGCGCGTTCTACCTGTACCATTGAGTCTCGCGCGCGGCAAAACACCTCGCATCGCGCCGTGTGTCTTCAGCCGTTTTTCGTCGCACCTCTTCGCCCTCTTTCGAACTATCCGCCTCAACGTCTTCTGCCGGTGATTTCCCTTTCTCGACTTCCGCTCCTCGTTTCCGCCCTCCTGCTCGCCGGTCTGACGGCCACGGCGAGTTTCGCCGCAACGACGCCTCGGCATCGCGCCGATCCGCATGTCCACGCGGTCGCCAAGAAGAAGAAAATCACCCGCAAGCCGCGTTCGGCGCAGCGCACCGTGCCCGCGCTCGCCGCGGCGAAAACGCCTGATGCAAAGCGCCGCGGCAAGCGCGCGAAAACGAAGCCGTTGCCGCACGGGCATGCCGCTCACGGTTCGATCGTGCACGGCAAGTCACACGGCAAGCCGCATGCGAAGGCGCACGTTAAAGCGCATCCGAAAGCTCACGTGAAAGCCCACACGAAAGCGCCGGCCAAACCTCGTCACGCGAAACCGCCGGTCACGACCGCGCAAGCCGGATCACCGAATTTCGCGCCGACAATCATCCCGTACGTCGCCCCGCAAACGAGCGTGTCGACCACCGCATCGGCCACCCAGGGCCCGCATCTGCTCGTGCGCTGCGGCTACACGCCGGCTTCACGCAAGCGGCTTTTCTCGCGCTCGGTGTTCATCGTCGACGAACAGACGCACACGCCGCTGTTCGCGCGTAACGCCGACGCCGTCGTGCCCATCGCTTCGGTGTCGAAGCTGATGACGGCCGTGGTCTGGCTCGACCAGAACCACGCGCCGCTCGCGCGCCGCATCGACGTGACCGACGCCGATCTCGACACGCTCAAGTTCACGCACTCGCGCCTCACCGTCGGGTCGAGCCTCACGCGCGCAAACATGCTGCATATCGCGCTGATGTCGTCGGAAAACCGCGCGGCTTCGGCGCTGTCACGCGACTATCCGGGCGGCCAGCCCGCCTTCGTCGACGCGATGAACGCGAAAGCGGTGAGCCTCGGCATGCCGCACACGCACTTCGTCAACGCGACGGGACTCTCGCCGCAAAACGTCTCGACGGCGCGCGAACTCGCGCGGCTCGTGCGCGCGGCCAACGGCTATCCGCTGATCCGCCGCTATTCGACCGATCATCAGGAACGCGTGCCCACGGGACGCGGCCAGCTTCAATATGTGAACAGCAACCGCCTCGTGCGCTACAACCGCGTGCAGGCGAGCTTGCAGAAAACCGGCTTTATCAACGAGTCGGGCCACAACATGGTCATGCGCATGATGGTGCACGGCCGCCGCCCGGTGATCGTCACGATGCTCGGCAGCGCGAGCGCCGAAGGCTCGCGTCTCGACGGCGAGCGCATCCATCACTGGCTCAACTGTTCGCTGCGTTAAACGCGAAAGCCGAACCCGGGCGTCCGCGTGCGTGACCACTCACGCGGACGCGCCGTGCCGAACCGGCGTTACTCGTTCGACCCCGTGTAACGCACCACTTCCACCCAGTTCGCGCCCTTGCCCACGGGCACCTGCCCCGTTTCTTCGAGCGCGCCCGTTTTCGCATCGATGCGATACACGCTCATCTGCGTCGACAACTGGCCGACCGCGAACAGCCAGCGCCCCGACGGATCGATATTGAAGCCGCGCGGCTGCTTCTGCGTGGCATAGGTGCCGATGCGCGCGAGCTTGCCCGTCGCGCGATCGACGCGATACGCGCCCAGCGTGCTCGACGTGCGCTCCGACGTGTAGAGAAATTGCCCGTCGGGCGTCAGGTGCAGATCCGCGCCCCACGGCTTGTCGCCATGAAAATCGGCGGGCAGGATCGAAACGTTTTGGATCGGCTTGACCGTATCGTGCGCGCGGTCGAACGCGAGCACGTGCAGCTTGCCATCGAGTTCGTCGATCAGATAGACGAAACGGCTGTCCGACGAAAACACGAAATGGCGCGGCCCCGACTTCTCGGGCAGCGCATACGCGGGCGCGGCGTCCTCGGTCAATTGACCGGTCGTGGCGTCGAAACGCAGGCGCAGCCACGCGTCGGAACCGAGCACGGACGCAAACGCGTAACGGTTGTCCGCCGACGTGCGGATCGCGTGCGCCATCGGCCCGGTCTTGATCGTCTGCTGCACGTCGCCCGCCACGCCGTTCTCGCCGATGCGGTTCACCGCAAGCTGGTTGCCGCCATACGAGGCCGACAGCAGATAGCGGCCGGTCGCGTCGGTCGAGAGATACGCCATGCTTTCGGCGAGCGGCGCGCGGCCGAGTTCGGCGAGCCGCCCGTCGAGCGGATTGACCGCGAAACTCACCACGCGATACGGCTGCGAGCGCAGGCCGGCGTACAGGCGGCGATGGTCGGGCGAGAACGTCATCGGCATGACCGTCCCGCCGACCGGCACCGTCTCGACGGCGGCGAGCGTGCCCGCGCTTTCGTCCACGCGGAACACCGAAATGTCCTGGCTATCCGCATTCGACACATAAACAAAGGTCGCCGCGTGCGCCGCCACCGCGCCCGCGACGCCCAGCACCGCGCCCATCACTGCCTGCGCCATTTTCTTCCTGTTCAAATTCGCCTCCCCGGGCTGTTGTAGTCGGGGGCGCCACTGTTAACATCATCACCGCGGCGCCCGTCATGTTGTCGAACAACTTGGCGAACAATTCCACAAGCGCGCTGCGCGCTCAATACCACGTTTACCCTGAATTCAGCCGAAACATGCGCCGAGACGATTGCTCCGCCGCCGTAAGACATTGTAGGATGCCTTCTGACAAGTCGGCTCGATGTCTGACAACTCGCGCCGCTCGGAGACATTCCGCGGAAACGCTCGCCCGTTCCCCCGCGCACGAACCAAGGTGAACCCATGCCGTTGAGCCGTACCGCCAACCCGGCCGCCAGCGCAGCCGATGCCGCGAGCCGCACGAAAGTCCGCTACGTCATCCTTGCGCTGATCTTCGTCATCACCACCCTCAACTACGCGGATCGGGCGACGCTCTCGGTCACCGGTTCGGCGATGCGCTCGGAGTTCGGCTTCGACGCCATCCGCATGGGCTACATCTTCTCGGCGTTCAGCTGGGCCTACGTGCTCTCGCAACTGCCCGCGGGCTGGATTCTCGACCGCTTCGGCGCGCGCCGCGTCTACGCCACCAGCATCTTCCTGTGGTCGCTGTTCACGCTGCTGCAAAGCGCGATCGGCGTGCTCGGCAGCACGGCGGCGGCCGTCGCGGCGCTGTTCGCACTGCGCTTCGTGATGGGCGCGGCGGAAGCGCCCGCGTTCCCGGCCAACGCGAAAGTGGTCGCAAGCTGGTTCCCCACCCAGGAACGCGGCACGGCGTCGGCGATCTTCAATTCGGCGCAGTATTTCGCGGCCGTCGTCTTCACGCCGCTGATGGCGTGGGTCACGCACGCCTATGGCTGGCACCACGTCTATCTGATGATGGGCGTGGCCGGTCTGCTGCTGGCTTTCGTCTGGCTCAAGGTCATGAAGAACCCGGCGAACCATCCGGGCGTGAATCCGCAGGAACTGGAATACATCGAGCAAGGCGGCGGCCTCGTGAACGGCCATCTGCGCAAGTCGCGCGACGCGGGTCATGCCGGTCAGGCGGGGCAGACCCCGGCGGCCGGCAACGGCTGGCGCATCATGCGTCAACTGCTGTCGAACCGCATGCTGCTGGGCGTGTATCTCGCGCAGTACTGCATCAACGTCATCACCTACTTCTTCCTGACGTGGTTCCCGATCTACCTCGTGCAGGCGCGCGGCATGACGATCCTGCAGGCGGGCCTCGTGGCGTCGCTGCCGGCGGTCTGCGGCTTTCTCGGCGGGGTGCTGGGCGGCGTGATTTCCGACTCGCTGATTCGCGCGGGCTGTTCGCTCACGCTGGCGCGCAAGGCGCCGATCGTGGGCGGCATGGCGCTGTCGGCGTGCATCGTCGGCTGCAATTACGTGCAGAGCGACTGGCTCGTGGTGGTGCTGATGTCGCTCGCGTTTTTCGGCAAGGGCATCGGCGCGCTGGGCTGGGCCGTGGTCGCCGATACCGCGCCGAAGGAAGCCATCGGCCTCTCGGGCTCGATCTTCAACATGTTCGGCAACGTGGCCGGCATCGTCACGCCGATCGTGATCGGCTACCTCGTGGCGAAAACCGGCTCGTTCGACGGCGCGCTGGCCTTCGTCGGCGTGAACGCCGTTATCACCGTCATCAGCTATCTCGTGATCGTGAAGGAAATCAAGCGGGTCGAGCTGGTCTGAACCCGCCTGAGGCGCGCTTTATCCGCCGCCGGTCGCCCGACAGGTCACGCGCCGTGCGCGCCCTTTTCCACCATCTCGGGCGACATCCACATCAGCTCCCAGATATGGCCGTCGAGGTCTTCGAAACTGCGGCCGTACATCGCGTCGCCGTAGTCCGTGGGCGGACGCTTCGACGTGCCGCCCGCCGCGAGCGCTTTCTCCGTCAGCGCATTGACTTCGTCGCGCGACTCGCATGAGAGACAGACCAGCACTTCGGTCTGCTCGCGTGCGTCGACGAGCGGTTTGTCGGTGAAGCCGCGCATGAAGTCGGGCGTCAGCAGCATGGCGAAGATGTTTTCGCCGATCACCATGCAGGCGGCCTGCTCGTTGGTGAATTTCGGCTCGAACGTAAAGCCGACCTGACCGAAAAAGTCCATCGAGCGCTTCAAGTCGCGCACGCCCAGATTGACGAAGATGTGCTTGTGCATAGGCGTTTCCCTGGCGGATTCATTTCGACGACGACACGTTCGCCTGTTGCGCAGCAATGAAAACACGCGCCACGCGGCAGCGAATTGAGAATCTAACGCGTAATCAGAGACGACTCAACCGGCCGACGGCCATGAGCGGTTCCCTGATTGCAGTTCCCGAAAAATAAAACGGCTCGAAATGAGCCGTTTTGACTGCTGGATTCACGCAGGTTTTTCGATTTCTACTTTCTGCCAAAAATCGGAATTTTGATCGAGCACGAGCCCTTTCCCGTGCAGATGTTTTTCGACGAACCAGAGCCGCCAGAGCCGCCAGCCACGCCAGCTTTGGCCAGATCGTTTCGCGTAATCGGTTGCATTGTGGATTTCCTTCAGTATGTTGGAAGTTGCGCCTTGCTCTGTGGCGAACAGGGCGAATGCAATCTAGCATGCAAGGCGGCCTGGATAATTCCGAATCCCGCACCCTCTCCATTCATTCGTCATCCATAAGAATCGGCATTTTGATCGCCGACAAACTACCCCGACCGCGCGCTTTTTTTAACGCACTCCTGCGCGCTACGAGATCGTCCCGGACGATTGCGATGCGCGTTCGGCACACGCAAACGGCTACCGACGGATAATCGTTTCCAGCAACGAGCCGACGACGGTACATGCTTGTTGCCTCGAGTTGGCCGCAACCGGGCACACGCCCACACTTCTTTCATTCACCCAACAACCGTTGGGCAATGCTATGTGCGGCCACATTCATGCCCACCCCGCGCCGGGATTTCCCCAGGCTGACACGGGGCAAAATCCGGCATTAAATAAATCAACTTGATTTATTTAGTTGCCGACGAGCGCCGCACATCGTCCGGTCGACCCGTATCGACACCACGGAGGAGACGCGTGAGAAGTCCGCATGTCGGTCAAGGCAGCAATTCGGCCAATGTCCGCCGCTTCAACGAGCGTCTGCTGCTGCAGGCGCTGCGGCGCGCCGGCGAGGCGTCGAAGGCCGATCTCGCGCGCCTCGCGAATCTCACCAGCACGGCGGTGGGCAGCATCATCACGTCGCTGATCGACAACGGCCTGATCGAAATGAGCGGCCGTCGCCTCGACGGCGGACGCGGCCAGCCCGCCTCGCTGCTGCGCCTCTCGCCGCGCGGCGCGTTCGCGATCGGCGTGCGTCTGGACCGGACCAACATCGAAACCGTGCTCGTCGATTTCGCGGGCCAGATGATCGGCCGCCGCTCGCACGACATGCTGCTGCCGCAACCCGCGCTCGCGCAGGAAATCGTGCAGCGCGACATCGGTGAACTGTCAGGACTGCTCGACAAGGACGAGCGCCGCCGGCTCGCGGGCATCGGCGTGGCGCAGCCGTATAACCTCGGCAGCTGGCTGCGCGAACTGGGCCTGCCCGCCGATACGTTCAGCGTCTGGAGCGACGTCGATTTCGCCGCCGAACTGGGCCGCGCGACCGGCCTGCCCGTGTTCAGCGAAAACGACGGCAACGCCGCCGCCATCGCCGAAATCTTCTACGGCTGCGGGCGTCAGCGCGACGATTTCCTCTATCTGTTTCTCGGCCCGGCGATCGGCGGCGGCGTCGCCATCGACGGCGATTGCGTGCGCGGCCTGACCGGCAACGCGGGCGATTTCGCGGTGATGCCAGTGCCGCCCGGCAACCTGCCGTCCGCGCACAAGCCAGACGGCAAATGGGACATTCTGCTCTCTCGCGCGTCGCTGATCGCGCTGCGCCGCCATCTGCAGTATTGCGGCGAGACCGTCGACAGCCGCGCCGATCTCGAAGCCTGCATCGCGCGCCAGCATCCGGCCGTCGAGGAATGGCTCGACGACTGCATCGACGCGCTCGCGCCCGCGCTGCGCGCCGCGCTCTGCGTGCTCGACGTGCCCGCCGTGGTGCTCGACGCCGACGTGGACGCGGGCCTCATCGACACGCTCATGCAGCGCCTGCGCGTGGCGGTGGCCGCCACCGCGCCCGAGGCGCG
>NZ_JAAGPN010000206.1:0-14296 GCF_017104805.1 Paraburkholderia sp. Ac-20347
TCACCCAGCGGTTCGGCCGCCAGCGCCGCCTCCAGCGCACGGCACCACGCCGCGCAGTCCGGATGCAGCCAGTCGGGCATCGCCACGCGCGCGAAGCCCGCGTGCGCGGCCTCCCAGCGCGTCTGCCAGTGACCCGGCCCCGAGTTCATGTAGCCCGGCAAAACCCGCACCCGTGTGTCGATCGTCGTCATTTTTTCCTTGCTTCGCGGCGTTGTGCGCCCCGCTCCGGCGCCAGGGCTGGCACGGTGGGGCGCGTCAGGTAGAATGGAAGGCACCACCGGGCGCCCGGCTTGCAACGTTGACCTGCAACGTGCAGTGCGATGTGCGGCGCGCCCTCGAACGACTTCCCTTTTCGCATGAATACCGAACGTAAAGACGCCGACCGCACGGACGCGCCTGCGGCATCCAATTTCATCCGCAACATCATCGACGACGACAACCGCTCGGGCAAGTGGGCGCAGCGCGTGGAAACGCGCTTCCCGCCGGAGCCGAACGGCTATCTGCACATCGGCCACGCGAAGAGCATCTGCCTGAACTTCGGCGTGGCGCAGCGCTACGGCGGCGTCTGCCACCTGCGCTTCGACGACACCAATCCGGAAAAGGAAAGCGTCGAATACGTCAACTCGATCATCGACGCGGTCACATGGCTCGGCTTCGACTGGAAGAAGGCAGATCACGAGTACCTCTTCTACGCGAGCGACTACTACGACAAGCTCTACGAATTCGCCGAACTGCTGATCCAGCGCGGCAAGGCGTATGTCGACAGCCAGACGCCGGAAGAGATGCGCGCGAACCGCGGCTCGGCCACGGAAGCGGGCAAGAACTCGCCGTTCCGCGATCGCTCCGTCGACGAAAACCTCGACCTGTTCCGCCGCATGAAGGCCGGCGAGTTCGAGGAAGGCGCGCACGTACTGCGCGCGAAGATCGACATGGCGTCGCCGAACTTCAACATGCGCGACCCGGTCATCTACCGCATCCGCTTCGCGCATCACTACCGCACGGGCGACAAGTGGTGCGTGTATCCGATGTACGACTACACGCACTGCATTTCGGACGCGCTCGAAGGCATCACGCATTCGCTGTGCACGCTCGAATTCGAAGATCACCGTCCGCTCTACGACTGGGTGCTCAACGAACTGGCCGACGCCGGCGTGTTCACGCGTCCGCTGCCGCAACAGATCGAGTTTTCGCGCCTGAATCTCACGTACGCGATCACCAGCAAGCGCAAGCTGCTGCAACTCGTGACCGAAAACCACGTGGACGGCTGGGACGATCCGCGTATGCCGACCATCGTCGGCGTGCGCCGCCGCGGCTTCACGCCCGAAGCGATCCAGCTGTTCTGCGAGCGCATCGGCGTGACCAAGGTCGATTCGTGGATCGACATGAGCGTGTTCGAAGGCGCGCTGCGCGACGACCTCGACGACAAGGCGCCGCGCGCGACGGCCGTGCTCGATCCGCTCAAGCTGATCGTCGACAACTATCCCGAAGGCCAGTCGGAGCAGTGCAGCGCGCCGGTGCATCCGCATCATCCGGAGCGCGGCGTCCGCGAATTCACGTTCTCGCGTGAACTGTGGATCGAGCGCGAGGACTTCCAAGAAACGCCGCCCAAGGGCTATTTCCGCCTGTTCCCGGGCAACAAGGTGCGCCTGAAGTACGGCTTCGTCGTGGAATGCACGGGCGCGGAGAAGGATGCCGACGGCAACATCGTCGCCGTGCATTGCAACTACTTCCCCGACAGCAAATCGGGCACCGAAGGCTCGAGCAACTACAAGGTCAAGGGCACGATCCAGTTCATCAGCGCCGACAACGCCGTGCCGGCCGAAGTACGCCTCTACGACCGCCTGTTCCGCGAAGAACAGCCGGACGCCGGTGGCCGCGACTTCCTCGAAGCGCTGAATCCGGATTCGAAGCGCGTCGTTCAGGCGTTCGTCGAGCCGGGCGCGCGCAACGCGGCGCCGGAAGACCGCTTCCAGTTCGAGCGTCACGGCTACTTTGTCGCCGACCGCTACGACTCGAAGCCGGGCGCACCGGTGTTCAACCGCATCGTCGGTCTGCGCGACAGCTGGGGCAAGTAAGGCCGCCGGCGCAGCATCGCGCGAATGAAAAAGCCCGCACGTTTGTCGTGCGGGCTTTTTTTATGGCGGCGGCGCGCGATGCGCTCAGGCCGGCTCAGGCCGTTTCGATCCGCCGATGCAGCTCCGCCAGCGACAGCGCCGTGTTGAACAGGCGCGTGAGACTGCGGCTCGCGTACTGAGCGACGTCGGCGGGCGCGACCCAGCGCCAGGCGTCCATCTCGGGAATCATCACACCGTCGTGGCGGCGCGGAAACATCGACACGCACACGCAGCGCGACAGATCGCTCTCGCTCGCCAGCGCGCGCGCCGCGAACAGATGCAGATCCTTGTCGCGCCGATACGCGAAACGCCCGAGATCGACGAGCCGCGCCGCACTCACGTCGATGCCGGTCTCTTCGACCATTTCGCGCCGCGCGCTTTGCACCTCGGTTTCGCCGGGCTCGCCCTGCCCCTTCGGAATGTCCCAGTGGTCGGTGCCGGTCGCGTGCGCGAGCAGCACGCGGCCGTCGGGGTCGAGCAGCACGATGCCGCACGACACGGTCTTGCCGTTCACCACGCGCTCAGTGCCGCTTCTGGTAGACCCACTGACCCTCGCCTTCGCGGCAGAACTGCGGACGCAGCGTCATCGTCTGGCCCTTCGCGTTGACGACGACGTCCGTGTCGCGGCACGTCTTGTTGCCGTCCTTCTCGGTCTTGGTGGGCGTGATGGTCGCGTCGATCTTGACGCTGTTGCGCAGGCCGTCGTTATTCCAGGTCGACGACTCGCCGTCCGCCTTGTTGGCGACCGCGTCGCGCACGGCGTGCGTGAGCGAATCGTAGTCCGCCTGCTTCATCCACGATGCGGGCGTGTCATGCAGAAAACCCAGATTGGCCGCCTGCGCGTTCGCGCCGAACGCGAACAGCAACACGGCGGCAATACCTGACAGAACTCGGGGCGACTTCGACATCGAATGTTCTCCTTGTAGAGCGATCTTGTAGGGCAATCGTTGGATCTCAAAAAGGATAGCACGCGCCCTGTTTTCGTCCGACGCTCCACGTCAGTCCGTCCCACGGTTTTTCGGATTGGTCCGATAGCCGCCTGCCTGCCCCGGCTCTACGATTCCTCTGTCATCCACTGACGTGATACGAGGATTTTTCTGTCATGACTTACACCGTCGCGCTGAGCCTCTGCGCCGTCGTCCTGGCGTTGCTGTGCATCGGCCTGATGGCGGTGCTCGCCCATCATTCGCAGGCGCCGCGCACCGATCCGGCGATGGCGGACCTGAGCTTCGGCGTCGTCGATCAGATGCCGGCCTGGCCGGAGTTCGCGGTGCGCGGCGGCTTTATCTGCCTGCTGGTGTCGTTCGTGACGCTGATGGCGACCTGCCTGCTGATCGTCGCGTCCTGAGCCGAACGCACGCTCACACGCACACGCACACGCACACGCACACGCACATGCGCGCGCTCAGTGCGCCGGCGGTTGCCAGCCGTCGGTGAGCGTGTCGAGAAACGCCATCACATCCTTGATCTCCGCGTCGGAAAACACCGGCGCATCGCCGGGCTTGCGGTCGAACGGCGGGTCCGTGTTCAGGTTCGCCCAGTATTGCCGCGGCAGATCGTCGAACTTCTTCACCTTGCCCTTCACCACCGGATAGAACTCCTGCGGATTCGTGTCTCGGCGCGCGTAGAAACGCAGCACGTCTTCGAGCGAGTGATAGACGCCGTTGTGGAAGAACGTCTTCTTGAGCGCGATGTTGCGCAGCGTCGGCGTGCGGAACAGGCCGCAGAATTCGGCGCGATGATCGAGATCCGTGCGCTCGGGCCCGCACGCGCCGAGATCGAAGAAGCGCGGATCGCGATTGACGGCGAGCGTGCGATTGCGCGGCACGCCGATCGCAATCAGACCGAAGTCGCTGAACTGCGGCGGCGCGCCGTCCTTGGCGCGCTGGCTGATGTGGCAGCTCGCGCAGTTGCCCTTCTTCTCGTCGTTGAACAGTTGCAGGCCGCGCAATTCGGTCGCGGTGAGCGCGGTCTTGCCCGCCAGATACGCGTCGTACTTGCTGGTGTACGGATAGAACACCTCGGGCGCCTGCTCGAAGGTTTCGAGCGACTTCAGCACGGCCTGGAAGGTGGCGTTGTCGTCGTCGAAAACATGCTCGCCGAAGGCCTCGCGAAACGCGTTCGCATAGGGCGCCGCACGCACTGCCGCCGTCACCTTCGCAGGCGTGCTCGCCATCTCGAACGACGACAGCAGCGGAATGCGCGCCTGGTCGCCGCCATGATCGACGCGGCCGTCCCACGTGAGGCCGCCGGTCGGACCTGCGTCGATGCTTTCGTCGCCTTCGTCGTCGGAATCGTGATAGTGCTCGGCGAACGCGGGCACCGATTGCAGATACTTGAGCGTGGGGACGGCGCGCATGCCCTGACGATGCATGTCGGCGCCGCCGATCTGCACGTCGAGCGCATTGGCCGGCGTGAACGCGTGATTCGGGCTGTGGCAGGTCGCGCACGACATCTTGCCCGAGCCCGACAGCGACGGATCGAAGAACATCTGCTTGCCGAGCGCCGTCATGCGGCGCACCTGCGCGTAGACCTCGGCGCGCGACTGGGCGTGCGGTTGGGCGATCGGCGTTGCAGCCGTCGATGCGGAAATCTTGATCAGCTTCGCGCCGTTGACCGGTGCATTGGCCTTCGATCGGGCTTGCGCGTCCTGGGCGCTGGCGCCGTTTTCTGCCTTGTTCTCCGCTCCGGAAGACGCGTCTTGCGTGCCGCCGTCGCAGGCCGCCAGCATCGACAACAACGCCGCCGCGATCAGCAAACGGCCTCGCCCGAAACTACGCGGCTTGCGCGCGCGAGTCTGCGAATGCGTGTCAGAAAGACTGCCCTCAAGCGCCGCGCGATGCGCCGAACGATGCCACATGAACTGATCCCCGAGCTGGTGTGCGGCGCGCACTTCGGCGAAGACCGATCCGGTCGACCCTCGCACTGCGCTGCCGCGAAAACCGATGCATCCAAGGAACGCATCGAAGTCGCGAAAGCGTATGTCAGGTTCATTACATTTAAATGACGCAGTGTAATTTGAACGTTACGTAAATCGAGGGATTGAAAAAGCTAAATGTAATTATTTACATCTAGCTGTCAAATTTCGCTGAGACACTGCGCCTCGCCCGACGGCCGGTGTCACTCCCGCGCTCGCCGCCCGGCGCCCCCAACGCGAGAGAGAAAAAATGATCAACAGAAAATGGTTCTATGCGACGCCGATCGCAGCGGCGGCGGCGGCATTGGCCGTCGCGGCCTGCGGCGGCAATGACAGCAAGCCGGGTCTTTCGTCGGTGAAGAATATCGTCGTGATCTATGCGGAAAACCGCAGCTTCGACAACCTGTACGGCAGCTTCCCCGGCGCCAACGGCCTGCAGAACGTCACGGCCGCCAGCGCGCAGCAGCTCGATCGCGACGGCTCGGTGCTCGCCACGCTGCCGACGGTCTGGAACGGTCTGACGCAAACGGGCGTGACGCCCGTCGTCACGGCGGCGATGACGGAAAACATGGCGAACGCGCCCTTCGCCATCGACGATCCGAAAGGCTTCAACGTCCCGCTCTCGACGACGACGCGCGACCTCTATCACCGCTTCTACGAAAACCAGATGCAGATCCACGGCGGCAAGAACGACATGTTCGCCGCGTGGGCCGACTCGGGCGGCCTGGTGATGGGCCACTACACGACCAGCGCCGAAAAACTGCCGCTCTGGAAGATCGCGCAGCAATACACGCTCGCCGATAACTTCTTCATGGGCGCGTTCGGCGGCTCGTTCCTGAACCACCAGTGGCTGATCTGCGCATGCACGCCGTACTACGCGAACGCCGCGACGGCCACCGCGCAGCCGACGATCGCGACCGTCGACGCCGATGGCGTATCGCTCACGCTCGCCTCGAACTCGCCGGCTTCGGCGCTCACCGGCGTGCCGAAGTTCGTGAAGTCGGGCAACCTGACGCCCGACTTCTACGCCGTCAACACGATGCAGCCGCCGTATCAGCCGAGCGGCAACACGGCTGCATCGGGCGGCGACGCGAATCTCGCCGATCCGAACAACGCCTCGACGATGCCGCCGCAGACGTCGCAGAACATCGGCGACCTGCTCTCGAACGCGAACGTCACGTGGGCGTGGTACGGCGGCGCATGGGGCGCGGCCGTGAGCGCGGTGCAGAACAGCACCTCGAACGTGATCTACGGCGCGAACATGACGGCGCCGAACTTCCAGCCGCACCATCAGCCGTTCAACTACTTCACGAACTACGCGCCGGGGACCGCCGCGCGCACGGCTCACCTGCTCGACGGCGGCATGGACGGCAGCGAATTCATCAAGGCGATCGACGCGGGCACGCTGCCTTCGGTGTCGTTCTACAAGCCGCAGGGCAACCTGAACGAACACGCGGGCTACACCGACGTGGCGAGCGGCGACCAGCACATCGCCGACGTGATTTCGCATCTGCAGAAGAGCCCGCAGTGGAAGGACATGGTTGTGGTGGTGACCTACGACGAAAACGGCGGCTTCTGGGATCACGTCGCGCCGCCGAAGGGCGACCGCTGGGGTCCGGGCTCGCGCATTCCGGCGCTCATCATTTCGCCGTACGCGAAGAAGGGTTACGTCGACCATACGCAGTACGACACGACGTCGATCCTGCGCCTGATCACGCGCCGCTTCTCGCTGCCGACGCTGCAAGGCCTCACCGCGCGCGACGCCGCGCTCAAGAGCAACGGCGGCCAGGCGATGGGCGATTTGACCAACGCGCTCGACCTGAAGCTCTGATGTTTTGAGACGTTGATGCGCTGATCGACAACGGCCATCGATCGCTGGACATCAGGGTGTCCAGCTTTCTTCGCGGGCAGCCATGTGGCTGCCCGCTCTTTTTTGATCTAGCGCGATTTATTCGCGTTTTGAGCAGCATTTCTAACGCGACTTTTGACCACAGTCATGACTCCATCATATCCACTAGTCTGTTATTAGTTGACTAGGCAATATTTAATGGAGATCAAACATGGTGCGCGTCGAATCGGTGCTGCCTCCCGGAGAGCGGGTCGTTTATGAGGGCCATCTCAGCATGTGGGCCATGAGCCCGTGGATCACGTTCGGCATCGTGCTGATGATCTGGGGCGTGCTGGTGGGCTGTCTCGGCGACGCGATGTTTTCGGCGGCGATGCTGTTCGGCGCAGGCGTGTTGCTGTTCGCGTTTGCGATCGCCCTGCTGCTGACGACGCAACTCGCGCTGACGAGAAAGCGCGTGATCGCGACGTTCGGCATCGTGCGCCAGCGCAGCGTCGCGTTCGAGCTGGGCGATGTGCGCCGCGTGCATGTGCGTCAGGGACCGGTGGGCGCGTTGTTCGACTTCGGCACGATTGTGATCGGACGCGCGAGTGCGCCGGCGCTCAGGATCGCGGGTATCGATCAACCCTTCGTGTTTCGTGAACGGCTCGCGAGGTTGAGGGATGTGATCGTCGCGCAGATGAAGTTGGCGGCTTGAGGCGTGGTGTTTCGTTGAGGCGCGCGCGGGTGATCGCGGATGAATGGCAAAAAAGCCCGCAAATTGCGGGCTTTTTTTGTTTGGCGCGACAGGAGGGGCTCGAACCCCCGACCCTCGGCTTAGAAGGCCGATGCTCTATCCAGCTGAGCTACTGTCGCGTGGAAAATCTGCGCATTTTCGGCCCAACGCGGGGCGCGGCCGAAGACGGGCGTGGATTATACCGCGTTCGACTCGAGCCGGACGTCCCGCCCACGGCCCGCCATCAAGCAGGTTGCGGATGCATCACGAACCAGCCGAGGAAAATCGCGCCCGCGATCACGCAGTACAGGCCGAACGACGCCAGACGGCCGCGCCCCTCGAAATAGCGCATCAGGAATTTCACGCTCAGCCACGCGGCGATGCCGGTGAGCACGCCGCCGACGAGCGCCGTCGTCAACTGGTCGCGCGCGTGGAACAGCTTCGGCAGTTCGAGCACGCCCGCCGCGAAGATGATCGGCGTGCCGAGCAGGAACGAGAATTCCGCGGCCTTCTCGGTCGTGAGACCCGCTGCGTTACCGGCGATCATCGTCAGACCGCTGCGCGAGAAACCCGGAATCAGCGCGCCGATCTGCGCAAGACCGACCAGGAACGCCTGGCGGAACGTGAGCTTTTCGGGTGCGCGGTGCGCGCGCGCCTGCTGGAGGCGGTCGCCGAGCCACAGCAGCACGCCGTTCACCATCAGCGCGGCAGCGACGATGCGCAGGTCGTGAAAGATCGCCTCGATGCGCTTTTCGAGCACCAGACCCACGATGCCCGTCGGAATCGTGCCGATGATCAGCGCCCACATCATGTGGCCGTCGTCGTTCTTGCGGCCGCCGAGCGAAGCGAAGAAACCGCTGATCAGCGCGACCCAGCGAGCACGGAAATACCAGAGCAGCGCGATCGCCGTGCCGAGATGCAGCGCGACGAGAAACGGCAGCAGTTGCGGTGCGTGTTTGTCGATATGCATGCCGAACAGCGCAGGCACGAGCAGCGTGTGGCCGAGGCTGCTGACCGGGAACAGTTCGGTGACGCCTTGCAGCACGCTCAGGAAGAAAAGAAACGAGAGACTCACGCGCGGATCCTCGGAATGGTTGGACATGGCGCCGACCATCGCGGGGACAGTGCGGCAAAGCGCACCGATTATGCCTGGCCCGAATTGCAGCGCCAAGCGTCAAGACTCATTTGTCGGAAAAGTTACCGCGTCGCAACAAAATAGCGGCGATCAGAACGGAATGCGCAGCGAGCGCGCGCATTTCAGAAAGGAACAAACCGGCAAATGCCGGCCGAAATGAAAGAAAACTGCAAGCCACACGCGGTGTGCGGCTCGCTGCTTGCGCGTTTTTTCGCTTAACGCGCCATCTTGTAGAAGAAGTACGCGCTGCTCCCGACGAACAGGCTAAACAGTCCCATGCTCATGGCCATTGCGATATCCATTTTCCGCGCCCTCCTTCACTCGTGCAGTGTGCGAAATCGCACATTCATTCAGGCCGATTATGGCGGCGGCCCGCCTTGCACAACACCCACGATTTCCCGACGAGGGTTTTCACGCATCTGAAAGCGGCGCACAATCCGGCGCACCAACGCGAATCGCACCGGAATTGCGCCAGAATCGCGCAATCGCGGCCCGCCGCCGCTTCGGCGCGGCCTTTCCTTCACCTCGACTCAGTGACAGGCCATGGAAACACGCCCTCCGCAAGACCTTCTCGAACTCAACAGCGGCGTCTCCACGCTGCGCTTCGCACCGTGGGCCGGCGGCCGCCTGCTCTCGTGGCACATCGGCGGCGAAGCGATCATCCGCTGGCCCGACAACGCGAACTGGGAGCAGCCCGCGCGCGTACGCGGCGGCAATCCGTTGCTGTTTCCGTTTCTTGGCCGCCATTTCGTCGATGGCCAGATCGGCCGCTGGCGTGACGCCGACGGCGTCGTGCGCGATCTGCCGATGCACGGTTTCGCACGCGACCTGCCGTTTTCGGCGCAGGTGGACGACGACGGACGAGGCGTGCGCATGACGCTCGTCGACTCGGCGGCGACGCGCACGGGCTATCCGTTCGGCTTTCGCTTCGAGGCCGCTTACCGGCTCGCCGACGATCACACGCTCGACGTCTCGCTGACCGTCGCCAATACCGGCGACGCGCCGCTGCCCTGGTACGCGGGCCATCACTTTTACTTTGCGCTGCCGCACGCGCAACGCGCTCAAAGCACGCTCGAGATGCCGCTTGCGGTGCGCCGTCATCAGTTGCCGGACGGTTCGATCAGCGCGCCGGAGCGTGGCGAGACGCTCTATCGTCTCGACGACGCCGGCATCATCGACCGCTTTCACGTGCTCGAACCGACACCGCCCTCGGTCCCGGTGCGCCTCGTCACGCCCGACCTCCGGCGCGCGGTCACGATCGATCTCGACCGTCCCGATTCGCTGCCTTGGTACGCGGTGACGACGTGGACGGAGGCTGCCGATTCGGACTTCTACTGCGTCGAACCGTGGCTCGGTCTGCCCGACGCGATCCACAACGGGCTCGGCCTGCGCTGGCTCGCGCCTGGCGCGACGGAAACCGCGACGCTGCGTCTGCACGTCGAAGCGCTCGCCTGACGCACCGTTCCCGTCAGCTTGAAACGCGCTGGCGCGGCGGCAAAACCGTTAAAATCAGACGTTTTGCCGCCGCGTTCCGCCTTCCGGTCGAACCGCGCGACGGCGTCCTGCGAGGTTCAACATTGGCACAACGATTTAGACGAGGATTCAGACAACTCGCGTGCGCGGCGCTCGTCGCGCTGCTCGCCGCCTGCGGCTCGGCACCGGTCGGCCCAGGTTTCTACCGCGTGGAACGCGGCGACACGGTCAGCAAGATCGCGCGCGGCAACCGGCAATCGGTGTCGAACATCGTCCGCTGGAACAATCTGTCGAACCCCGATGCGATCGAAGTCGGCCAGGTGTTGCGTGTCGCGCCGCCGGCCGGTTCCGCGGCGGGAGCGGAACGCACCGCGCCGCGTGCCACGGCCGCCGCGCCTCGCGAATCGGCGCCTGACAACTCCGGTCCGGCGCCCGCGCCCGCCTCGTCCATTTCGCTGATCTGGCCGACCGCCGGCCAGGTGGTTCGCAGCTTCGACGGCCGTAACTCGAAGGGCATCGACATCGTGAATGCGCCCGGCACGCCGATCGTCGCCGCCGCGCCCGGAACCGTCGTCTACGCGGGTAACGGCCTGCGTGGCTACGGCAATCTGCTGATCATCAAGCATGGCGGCGATTACCTCACCGCTTATGCGCACAATCAGGCGCTATTCGTAAAGGAAGGCGAGTCGGTTGCGCAAGGACAGAAGATTGCGGCGATGGGCGACTCGGATAACGATCGCGTGATGCTCCATTTCGAGCTGCGTTACCAGGGGCGCTCGATCGACCCGGCACGCGATCTGCCGCCGCGTTGAACGTTCTCATTCGCCGCGTCGTTTTACTCGATTAACGCTCGCGGCGAATGAAATAGAACGCACAAAAAAAAGCCCGGCGTGGCGCCGGGCTAACGGGGGTTTGGCGCATATCGGCAAAGGACCGGTTTACCATGCGCCGAATGGCAATCTATCAACGCGACCCTGCCCGCGCAATCACTTAATTAGATCGAATATGTGTCGCGGCGCACGGATTATGTGTCGCCCGGACTTTCCCTGGTGAAACGATGTTGTAAAGCGCCGCCTTACACGCATAAAAATGCGCGTTGCAGCGCGCGCACGATTGAGCGGCCATTTCGCCGAAAAGCCTTTTGCGACGGGACTTTGCGACAGACTGATCAATCGCGCGCGAGTGACGGAACGGACCGCCTTCACTGCACCGCAGCGAGCAGTTTCGACCCGCGCGCCACCGATAGTCATTAAGTGGCCCAACGCACAAAGGAATGCAATTATTCGCCGAAGTTGGTTTTTTGGAACACCCGATATCGCTTTCCAAATGGCTTCGGGCGATCGGGCTTTATGTGTATTGCCCGGATTCTTTTCGTCCGATTAATCGGCCATTCTCCAGAGCGCGCCGTCGCAATAAGGCGTTAATCGTTAATTTACCGGCTTTTTATCAGACGAATTACAGACGCCGGCGCCAGCGGCTTTGCACGCCCGAGCGACGCAGTTCGGCAGCGCCAGGCCGCCTCGCCGTCTATCGTTTATAGTATCGGCCGCAATCGATTCTCACGATCATGACCCAAAACGACAACGCTACACCCAGCCCCCTCTACGCCAAGTTGCTCGGAGAAACCGCCAAAATCGACTGGCAGGATCTCGAGCGTTTCTTCGCCCAAGGCAAGCTGCTTTCGGTGGCGCGCGACCTCGACCTCGTGAGCGTCGCCGAGGCGATCGCAAACGACGAGGGCACGCGCGTGACGCAATGGCTGTCGTCGGGTCTCGTGCAGCGCATGCAAGCCGAGACGGCCGCTGATTTCGCCGATCGCAAGCCGGAGTTGTGGGCGGTCGTCGTCTCGCCGTGGGTCTGCGTGCAGGAACGCAGTTGAGCGACAGCGCCTCCCTGCCTTCGCGGGGCAACTGGCACCGGCGCGTGTTGACGCTCGCGTTTCCGATCGTCCTCGCCAATCTCACCCAGCCGATTCTTGGCGCCGTCGATACGGCCGTCGCCGGACATTTGGGCCGTGCCGCCGATCTGGGCGGAGTCGCGCTCGGCGGCCTCTTCTTCAATTTCGTCTTCTGGGGCTTCGGCTTCCTGCGCATGGGCACGACCGGGCTGGTCGCACAGGCGCACGGTGCCGGCGACAACGCTGCGCTGCTCGTGAACGTCGTGCGCGCGATGGTGCTCGCGTTCGGCATCGGCGTGCTCATCCTGCTCGTACAGACGCCGCTGATCCATTACGCGCTCGCGCTGATCGGCGGAAGCGACGAGGTGCAGCGCAACGCCACCGTGTATAGCCACGCGCGCATCGGCTCGGCGCCGTTCGCGCTGGCGAACTACGTCGTGCTCGGCTACCTGTTGGGGACTCAACGCGTGCGCATCGCGCTGGTCGCGCAAGTGCTGATCAATGCGGTGAACGTCGTGGCCGTGCTGGCTTACGTCTACGGCTTCGGTTGGGGCATCGCCGGGATCGGCGCGGCGACCGCGACCGCTGATACGGTCGGCTTCGTGTTTGGCGTAGCCGTGCTTTGGCATCTGCGCCCGCGCGGACTCGCGCCGCTCGACTGGCGCACGGCCGTCGAACCGGCGGCGCTCAAACGGCTGGTCGCGATCAATCGCGACATCTTTTTGCGGACGATCTGTCTGCTCGGCTCGTTCGGCTGGTTCGCCCACCTCGGCGCGCAGCAGGGCGACGCGATCCTCGCCGCGAACGCGCTGCTGCTCAACTTCCAGACCTTCATGGCGTACGGGCTCGACGGATTCGCCCACGCAAGTGAAGCGCTGGTCGGCGCAGCGATTGGCGCACGCGATCGCCATGCGTTCCGACAGGCCGTCAAAGTGAATCTGTTCTGGGCGGCGCTCGGCGCGCTCGGATTCTCGCTGTGCTATTGGAGCACCGGCGGCTGGATCATCGACAAGCTCACCGATCAATCGACGGTACGCGCCGCCGCCCGCGCTTTCCTGCCGTGGGCCGCGCTTTCGCCGATTGTCTCTGTGTGGGGCTTCCTGCTCGATGGCGTCTTCATCGGCGCCACGCGCACGCGCGAGCTCATGCAGGCGATGGCGATTTCGTTGCTGGTGTTTCTCGTCGCTTCGTGGGCGCTCGTTGCGCCGTTCGGCAATCACGGACTCTGGGCCGCGCTGCTGATCTTCATGGCGGCGCGCGGACTGACGCTCTATCCGCTCGTCCCGCGCATTACGGGAGCGATTCAGCCCGCGATGGCTCGCTGAGCGCCTCAAGCCTGCTTGAGGCGCCTGGCTTCATCGCGTCCCTTTCCTTCTCTGCTGCCCTGCCCTGCTCGGGGCAGATTACTGTGCGGGCGGCGTTTCGATCATCACGGGCGGCCGGTCGTCGGTCGGTACGCCGTGATAGTCGGCCGGATCGTGAGGCGGCGGACCGTGATGCTTGCTCGCCGAATTGTCGGCGCAAGCCGAAAGCAGTGCAGCCATTGCGATGGCCAGCCAGACACGTGACATCGATCTAAATCCCTAAAAAATGTTGCCGCGCAGCAGTGTACAGGCTGCGCGCGTGACGCGCCGGTTCGCAAACACCATCATTTTTTCCTGGCCGCGTCTGTCCTAAGATGGTGACATGGCTGCAACCCAAGGAGGCTGCCATGGATACCGAAACCATCGCCGGACTCGCCGGCCTCGCTGTCGGGCTGCTCGTGCTGTTGGGGCTGTCGATTTTCGAATCGCGCGCCTATCGGAAGGAGCACAACGGGGAAGGCATGATGCACCACTGGCTCGCCGAGCATCATGTGCTCGAGCGCGTGCGCCGCAGACATTGAACTGAGGCGCGGGCCATTGCGGCCCTTGGTTGTCGTCAGACAGACGTTGCGTCTGTGCTGCGGCTGCTTGATGGCAGCTGCGGGGGCAGTTTGTTCGTCGCGCCAAGCTGCGCGATCTGAACGTGTTGGCGAATAGCCAGTGAGTCTGTTTTTCAAGCACATAAACGCCAGAACCCCGGCTCTCTCTTGGAGAAGCCGGGGTTCTGGACGTACTGCATAAGAAGCCTGACGATTACCTACTTTCACACGGGCAATCCGCACTATCATCGGCGTAGAGTCGTTTCACGGTCCTGTTCGGGATGGGAAGGGGTGGG
>NZ_JAAGPN010000207.1:0-14276 GCF_017104805.1 Paraburkholderia sp. Ac-20347
GCGCGCAAGGCGCGTCGGGCGTCGCCGTCAGCTCCGCGCCCTGAGCGCATTGCGCCTGACCGGCGGCGCGCAACGCCCGCCGGTTTCCGCATCGGGGCGACCGCGCGACTAGCGCAGCCCGGCCATCATCGCCCCCATCCCCACCAGCAGGCCGCCCATCAGCCGGTTCACCGCGCGGAGTCGGCGCGGCCGTTGCAGCACGTTTCGCAGACGGTGCGAAAACAGCGCCATCGACGCCACGCCGCCCGCGAACAGCAGCGCGAACGTCGCGGCCAGCACCAGATACTGGCGATTGGCGCTCCACGCCGCATCGGCGCTGATGAACTGCGGAAAAAACGACGGAAAGAACAGCAAGGTCTTCGGATTCAGCCCCGACGTCGCGAACCCGCGCCAGAACAGATCGCGATGCGAAGTGAGCGCCGGCTCCGCCGTCTGCCCTTGATCCAGCGCATGCGGCTGCGCGCCGCCGAGCGAGCGGCTGCGCCACTGCTTGCAGCCCAGCCAGACGAGATACGCCGCGCCGACCCAGCGCAGCACCGTAAGCGAATGCTCACTGATGAGCAGCAGCGAATTCAGGCAGAACGCCGTCAGCACGAGTTGCAGCAGCACGGCGAGCGTGCCGCCCCACACGCAGGGCAGCGCGCGCCGCCATCCCGCGTGAATGGCCTGGCTCATCGTGAGCACGTTGACGGGGCCGGGCGTGTAGACGAGGACGAGCGCGGCGGCGAGAAACGATAGATACAGCTGAAGCGACATGTTGCGGGATTCGACGGCGAGAAGTGTGAGCAACGGAGGCGGCGCGCGGATAAGCGCAACGCCCGGGCAACAAAAAACCGCGCAGATCGTGCGCGGTTTTTATTAGCCTTCTTGCCCGATCGGACGTCGCTGCTGCGCGATAAACGCACGCAACGTCCGGTTGGCCGCCGCAGGGTGCAACGGAGAATCGGCCCTGACGGTCCACCGTAGCTTGTGGCTGCGGCGGCGCGCCTCGACGCGGGGAGGTGGCCGCGTGAGTCGTGCCGGTCAAGAAGGCATGGGTAAATTATCCCGCCGAAGCCGCAGGATAGGCTTCCTGTTTTCCGGCAAATACCGCCTGCGACCGGAATCTCCTTCCGCTAAAATCGAATTTCCCTGTACAAGATTCTTTTCCACCATGATCGCTCGCGAACGCCCGCCCAAAACGCTCGACAACCAGGATCTCAAGATCCTGCGCGCGCTCCAGCAGAACGCGCGCCTCTCGAACGCCGAACTCGCCGAACAGGTCGGCATGTCGACCACGGCATGCTGGAACCGCACGCGCCAGCTGGAAACCGACGGCTATATCGACGGTTACGTGGCGCTCGTGAACCAGCGCAAGCTCGGTTTCGCCGATATCGTGATTCTCGAAGTCACGCTCGACCGCCACGAAGACGACGCGCTCGCGCGCTTCGGCGCGGAGCTGGCCGCGCTGCCCGAAGTGCTGGAGGCGTATCTGGTGTCGGGCGAATACGACTACTGGATCAAGGTGGCCGTCGACGGCACCGCGGGCTACGAGCGCTTCCTGCGCGAAAAGCTCTATCGCATTTCGAGCATCCGTCACAGCCGCTCGATGTTCGCGCTGCGTTGCATGAAAGACGTGGCGTCGATGCAGGTGTGATGCACGCCTTCGTCAATTAGTTCGGCATCCGTATCAATTGGCGAAATTCACGCGGACCGACCGCGTGAATCCGGCGAACGTGCGCCGCTCGCGCGCAGAATCATCCGCACGACTTCGTCCGTGGTCGCGTCGAAACTCGCGGCGCTCAGCGCGCGCTTGCCCGAGAGCGCGCGAATCTGCGCTTCGAAATCCGCGTAATGCTGCGTGGTCGCCCAGATCATGTAGAGCAGCGTGCGCGGCTCCACCGGCGCGAGCACGCCTTCCGCGATCCAGCGCTCGATCAACGTCACGCGTGACTCCATCCACGGCTTCACGCGCTTGAGCAGAATGTCCTGCATATGCGTCGCGCCGCTGATGATCTCGTTCGCCCACACCTTCGAGCCGAGCGGCCGGCGCCGCGACAGCGCCATCTTCGCGCGCACGTAGCCGCCGATCGCTTCGACGGGGTCGTCGCTCGCGTCGAAGGTGTCGGCGGCGGCGTTCCATTCTTCGAACACGTCGTCGAGCACGCGCCAGTAAAGCGCGAGCTTGGTCGGAAAGTAGTAATGCAGATTCGCCTTCGGCAGACCGGCGCGTTCGGCGATCTGCGCCGTGCTCGCGCCCTCGAATCCGCGCTCGGCGAACACGGCTTCCGCGCAGGCGAGCAAGTGCGTTTCGTTCGACGCGCGAATCGATGCCTTGCGTCGCGGCTTGTGCGTTGCATCAGCGTCGGCGCCTGCCTGACGCATCGCGAGATTCGCGGCTGGCGTGGTCGTGTCGTCGTCGCGCATGGTGATCGGTCCGGTCGAGTGAGAAAGGCATCGCCTCGCAGCAGCAGGCGCATGAACGCGCACGAACGCGCACAAACGCTCGATGCAGCGCGATACATCACGATGCCGGCTTCATTGTAGTCAGCGCGCGTGAACGACGCGTAGCACTGCGTCGGTTCTACCGCGCACCCCAGGATAAACACTCACATGCCGCTCGCGCTCGCCTGCGCAAATGAATGAGTTTTCGCGCACTGCAACATGGATGGCACGCTTTTCGCTCGCAACACCGCATTGAATTCGCAAAGTTTATCGTCTACAACCTGTCCAATCGGACAGGATTCGGCAAGCGAGCAATCGACGGGCCGAACGGGCGTCGCGCGCATGCACCGCCGTTGCGCAACACGCCCCAGACGATGGCACGAATGCACGACCGGCGCGCACGCATTGCGCGATTCGCATGAAGAAAGCGATGCGGATGACGCACGCGCGCCGCACCGCCCCACGATAAGGAGAGCCCCGCATGAACACCGTAAGCGACGCCGCGCTGACCACCGCCATCCACGTGAACGGCCAGCGCCTCTGGGACAGCCTGATGGAGATGGCGAAGATCGGCGCAACCGCGAAGGGCGGCGTGTGCCGCCTCGCGCTCACCGACCTCGACAAGCAGGGCCGCGATCTGATCGTGAAGTGGGCGAAGGAAGCGGGCTGCACGATCAGCGTCGACCGCATGGGCAACGTCTTCATGCGCCGCGCGGGCCGCAACAACGACCTGCCGCCCGTGATGACCGGCTCGCACGCCGACTCGCAGCCGACCGGCGGCCGCTTCGACGGCATCTACGGCGTGCTCGGCGGACTCGAAGTGATCCGCGCGCTCAACGACCACGGCATCGAGACCGAGCATCCGATCGAAACGGTGATCTGGACCAACGAGGAAGGCTCGCGCTTCGCGCCCGCGATGGTGGCCTCGGGCGTGTTCGCGGGCGTGTTCACGCTCGACTACGGCCTCTCGCGCAAGGACGTCGACGGCAAGACGATCGGCGAGGAACTCGCGCGCATCGGTTACGCGGGCGACCTGCCGGTAGGCGGACGCAAGATTCACGCGGCGTTCGAATTGCACATCGAACAAGGGCCGATTCTCGAAGCGGAGAAGAAAACCATCGGCGTGGTGACCGACGCGCAAGGTCAGCGCTGGTACGAAGTCGTGCTCACGGGCCAGGAGGCGCACGCCGGTCCCACGCCGATGCCACGCCGCCGCGACGCGTTGCTCGGCGCGTCGCGCGTGGTGCAGCTCGTCAACGAAATCGGCCTGCGTCATGCGCCGCTCGCGTGCGCGACGGTCGGCATGATGCAGGTGCATCCGAACTCGCGCAACGTGATTCCGGGCCGCGTGTTCTTCACGATCGACTTCCGTCACCCCGAAGACGCCGTGCTCGCGAAGATGGACGCCGAGCTGCGCGAAGGCATCGCGAAGATCGCGGAACAAGGCAAGCTCGAAGCCGAAGTCGAGCAGATTTTCTACTACGCGCCGGTGCCGTTCGACGCCGCCTGCGTGAAGTCGGTGCGCGCGGCGGCCGAGCGCTTCGGCTATTCGAATCGCGACATCGTTTCGGGCGCGGGCCACGACGCGTGCTATCTCGCGACCGTCGCGCCCACGTCGATGGTGTTCGTGCCGTGCATCGACGGCATCAGCCATAACGAAATCGAGGACGCGACACCCGAGTGGATCGAGGCCGGCGCGAACGTGTTGCTGCACGCGATGCTCGAACGCGCGAACGAGCCTGGCTAGCCGCTCGCGCTTGAACATCGCATGAACATCGCTTGAACACAGCTTGATCGTCGACTGAATGCCAGCGGCCACAGAGCCGCGCAGTGATTCCGCTTTGTCCCCACGTACCGGCCGCGCTGCCTCGCGCACGCGGCCGGCGGACCCGTGTTTTGCCTCGCAAGGAGCATCCGGATGTCCCACTCCACGAAGAACAACGCGCGCGCCACGCCCGGCATCGCCGCTGGACGACTCAGCGCAGCGGAACTCGGCTGCCAGTTCGCCGACGTCGCGCCACCGCTTTCCGCCAACACGGCCATCGTCGCCGCCGATCGCTGCCACTACTGCTACGACGCGCCCTGCGTCACGGCCTGCCCCACCGGCATCGACATTCCCAGCTTTATCAGCAAGATCGGCAACGGCAATCTCAAGGGCGCCGCGCGCGACATCCTGAGCGCCAATCCGCTCGGTGGCATGTGTTCGCGCGTGTGCCCGACCGAGATTCTGTGCGAAGGCGCGTGCGTGCGAAATCATCAGGATGGCGAACCGGTCAGCATCGGCGCGCTGCAACGCCACGCCACCGACTTCCAGATGGCGCGCGAACGCGAGGGCGCGCCGCCGCTTTTCAAACGCACCAGCGAAACCGGCCGCAAGGTCGCGGTGATCGGCGCGGGTCCCGCGGGGCTTGCGTGCGCCCATACGCTCGCGCTCGCGGGCCACACGGTGAGCGTGTTCGATGCGCGCGAGAAGCCCGGCGGCCTCAACGAATACGGCATCGCCGCCTATAAGACCGTCGACGATTTCGCACAGCGCGAAGTCGAGTGGCTGCTTTCGATCGGCGGCATCGAGTTGAAGCAAGGGCAGCGTCTGGGCCGCGAGATCGCGCTCGATACGCTGCGCGCGGACTTCGACGCCGTGTTCGTCGGCATCGGGCTGGGCGGCACGCAGGCGCTGAAGATCGAAGGCGAAGCGCTCGACGGCGTGCGCGACGCGGTGGATTTCATCGCCGATCTGCGCGAGTCACGCGATCTCGCGGCGCTGCCCGTGGGCCGCCGCGTCGTGGTGATCGGCGGCGGCAACACGGCCATCGATGCCGCCGTGCAAAGCCGCAAGCTCGGCGCGGAGCACGTCACACTCGCGTACCGGCGCGGCAGCGCGCAGATGAGCGCGACGTGGGCCGAGCAGGAATTCGCGCGAACCCAGGGCGTGAGCATCGTCGAGTGGATGAAACCGTTGCGCATCGTAGGCGCGGGCCGCGTGGAGGCGATCGAGTTCGAACGCAGCGCGCTCGATGCGAACGGCGCGCTGCACGGAACCGGCGAGATCGAACGCATCGAGGCGGATGCGGTGCTCAAGGCGATCGGCCAGACGCTCTTGCCGGAAGGTCTCGACGCGCTCGCGTTGAACGACGCCGGCACGCGCATCGCCGTGGACGCCGATGGCGCGACCTCGCTCGCGGGCGTGTGGGCCGGCGGCGACTGCGCCGGACACGGCGCGACCGACCTCACCGTGCAGGCCGTGCAGGACGGCAAGCTCGCCGCGCGCGCCATCGACCGCTGGCTCGCCGCGCAAAGCGAGCGGGCGGCCTGAGCGCAACGCTGACGCGCCACGCACGCACGTACACGAGACAAACAATCGACAAGGAGCCTCATCATGGCCGATCTGCGCTGCACGATTGCCGGTATCGAATCGCCGAATCCGTTCTGGCTCGCCTCCGCGCCGCCCACCGACAAAGCCTATAACGTCAACCGCGCTTTCGAAGCGGGCTGGGGCGGCGTGGTCTGGAAAACGCTCGGGCTCGATCCGCACGTGGTCAACGTCAGCTCGCGCTACGGCGCGACCACGTGGCGCGGCCAGCGCATCGCGGGCCTGAACAATATCGAGCTCATCACCGACCGTCCGCTCGACGTCAATCTCAAGGAAATCGCCCAGGTGAAGCGCGACTGGCCCGACCGCGCGCTGATCGTTTCGCTGATGGTGCCGTGCACGGAGGCGGACTGGAAATGGATTCTGCCGCTCGTCGAGGACACCGGCGCGGACGCGGTCGAATTGAACTTCGGCTGCCCGCACGGCATGAGCGAGCGCGGCATGGGCGCGGCCGTGGGCCAGGTGCCCGAGTACATCGAAATGGTCACGCGCTGGGTGAAGGAAGGCACGCGCCTGCCCTGCCTCGTCAAGCTCACGCCCAACGTCACGGACATTCGCCACGGCGCGCGCGCGGCGCACAAGGGCGGCGCCGACGGCGTCTCGCTCATCAACACCATCAACTCGATCGTGGGCGTGGATCTCGACGCGATGGCGCCGCTGCCGACCGTCGACGGCAAGGGCACGCACGGCGGCTACTGCGGCCCCGCCGCGAAGCCGATCGCGCTGCACATGGTGGCCGACATCGCGCGCGATCCGCAAACCCAGGGCCTGCCGATCTCGGGCATCGGCGGCATTTCCGACTGGCGCGACGCCGCCGAATTCATGGTGCTCGGTGCGGGCAGCGTGCAGGTCTGCACCGCCGCGATGCATTACGGATTCCGAATCGTTTCCGACATGATCGACGGGCTCTCGAACTGGATGGACGACAAGGGCTACGCAAATCTCGACGCGATCCGCGGCCGCGCCGTGCAGAACGTGACCGACTGGCAATACCTGAACCTGAACTACGACATCAAGGCGCGCATCGATCAGGACCGCTGCATCCAGTGCGGCCTGTGCCATATCGCCTGCGAAGACACCTCGCATCAGGCCATCACCGCGACGAAGAACGGCGAGCGTCACTTCGAGGTGGTCGATGCGAATTGCGTCGGGTGCAATTTATGCATGCATGTTTGCCCGGTCGACGCATGCATCACGATGGAGCGTGTCGATTCGGGCCGCTATGCGAACTGGACGACGCATCCGAACAACCCCGCGCGCGTGGCCGATCCGAAAGCCGCTTGAAATTGGCCTGAATTGCGCGCGTCGACTTGAACAAAAAAAGCCAACCACAAACCGAACGACAAGCCACGGAGAATCCGCATCATGAGCCAGTCAGCAGCCAGCAGCGGCAGCGACGCGAGCGCGCGGCGCAGCGCCAGCGAGCTCTATAACGACGACCTCGCGCCCACGGGCGCCGCGCAGCGCACCTGGCGCTGGTATCACTTCGCGGCGCTGTGGGTGGGCATGGTGATGAACATCGCCTCGTACATGCTCGCGGCCGGGCTCACCGAGCAGGGCATGTCGCCGTGGCAGGCGGTCGTCACCGTGCTGCTCGGCAACGTGATCGTGCTGGTGCCGATGCTGCTGATCGGCCATGCGGGCGCGAAATACGGCATCCCCTACGCCGTGCTCGTGCGCTCCTCGTTCGGCACCCAGGGCGCGAAACTGCCCGCGATGCTGCGCGCCATCGTGGCATGCGGCTGGTACGGCATCCAGTCGTGGCTCGGCGGCAGCGCGATCTACACGCTCGCCAACATCCTCTTTCACAACGCGCTGGTCGGCGACGCGCTGCCCTTTCTCGGCATCTCCATCGGCCAGGGCGCGTGCTTCCTGATCTTCTGGGCGCTGCAGCTTTACTTCATCCTGCACGGCACCGAATCGATCCGCTGGCTCGAAAGCTGGTCCGCGCCCATCAAGGTCGTGATGTGCGTGGCGCTCGTCTGGTGGGCCTGCTCGAAGGCGGGCGGCGTGGGCTCGATGCTCTCGCAGCCCTCGCAATTCGCGCCGGGCGGCAAGAAGGCGGGCCTCTTCTGGATCACGTTCTGGCCGAGCCTCACGGCGATGGTGGGCTTCTGGGCCACGCTCGCGCTGAACATTCCGGACTTCACGCGCTTCGCGAAAACGCAGAAGGATCAGCTCGTCGGCCAGGCGATCGGTCTGCCGATTCCGATGGCGCTGCTCTCCGTGGTCTCGGTCGTGGTGACGTCGGCGACCGTCGTCATCTACGGCAAGGCGATCTGGGACCCGATCGACCTCACGAGCCGCATGGAAGGCATCGGCGTGGGCATCGCGCTCGTCATCCTCACGCTCGACACCATGTGCTGCAATCTCGCCGCGAATCTCGTCGGCCCCGCCTACGATTTTTCGAGCCTCTGGCCCAAGGGTATTTCGTACAAGGCGGGCGGCCTGATCACGGCCACGCTCGCCATCGTGATGATGCCGTGGAAGATTCTCGCCACCACGCAGGGCTATATCTTCACCTGGCTCGTCGGCTATTCGGCGTTGCTTGGGCCCGTCGCGGGCATTCTGATGGTCGATTACTTCCTGATTCGCGGCACGCGTCTCGACACCGAGCAGCTCTTCGAGGAAAACGGCGAATACGCCTACACCAACGGCTGGAATCGCGCCGCCGTGATCGCGCTGCTCGCGGGCGTGCTGCCGAATCTGCCGGGCTTTCTGAACATTGCGTTCCCGAGCGCGTTTCCCTCGGTGCCGGACGCATTCAAGGCGCTCTACACGTATGCGTGGTTCGTGGGTCTCGCGATCGCGGCACTGGTCTACGGCGTGCTGATGAAGCTCGGCAAGAGCCGCAGGCCGAGTATCGCGAGCGCATAAAACCCCTGTATTTTCAGGCTCAAACCGAAGGAGACATAGCATCATGGCGATCCTGATTCGAGGCGGCACCGTCGTCGACGCAGACAAGACCTGGCGCGCGGACGTGCTCTGCGAAAACGGTACGATCCAGGCGATCGGCGAAAACCTCGACGCGCCCGCGGGCGCCACCGTCGTGGATGCGGGCGGCCAGTACGTGATGCCCGGCGGCATCGATCCGCACACGCACATGGAGCTGCCGTTCATGGGCACCAAGGCGCACGACGACTTCTACACCGGCACGGCGGCGGGACTCGCGGGCGGCACCACGTCGATCATCGACTTCGTGATTCCGAACCCGAAGCAGCCGCTCATGGAAGCGTTCCGCGAGTGGCGCGGCTGGGCCGAAAAAGCCGCCGCCGACTACGGCTTTCACGTGGCCGTGACGTGGTGGGACGAGAGCGTGCACCGCGACATGGGCCTGCTCGTCAACGATCACGGCGTGTCGAGCTTCAAGCACTTCATGGCGTACAAGAACGCCATCATGGCCGACGACGAAATCCTCGTGAACAGCTTCGCGCGCTCGCTCGAACTGGGCGCGCTGCCGACCGTGCACGCGGAAAACGGCGAGCTGGTGTTCCAGCTTCAGCGCCAGTTGCTCGCGCGCGGCTTCACGGGACCGGAGGCGCATCCGCTTTCGCGTCCGCCCGAAGTCGAAGGCGAAGCGGCGAACCGCGCGATCCGCATCGCGCAGGTGCTCGGCGTGCCGGTGTACATCGTGCACGTCTCGGCGAAAGAGGCGCTCGACGCCATCACGCGTGCGCGCGCCGAAGGTCAGCGCGTGTTCGGCGAAGTGCTCGCGGGCCATCTGGTGATCGACGAGGCCGTGTATCGCGATCCCGACTGGACCCGCGCCGCCGCGCACGTGATGAGCCCGCCGTTTCGCAGCAAGGAGCATCGCGACGCACTCTGGCGCGGTCTGCAAGGCGGTGTGCTGCAGACCACGGCCACCGATCACTGCGTCTTCTGCGCCTCGCAGAAAGCGATGGGCCGCGACGATTTCACCCGCATTCCCAACGGTTGCGGCGGCGTGGAAGACCGCATGGCGATACTCTGGGATCAGGGCGTGAACACGGGCCGCCTCACGCCGAACGAATTCGTGCGCGTCACGTCGACGAACGCCGCGCAGATCTTCAATCTCTATCCGCGCAAGGGCGCCGTGGCCGTGGGCGCCGACGCCGATCTCGTTGTCTGGGACCCGGAGGCCACGCGCACGATCTCAGTGAAGACGCATCATCAGAACGTCGATTTCAACGTGTTCGAAGGCATGACGGTGCGCGGCGTGCCCACGCACACGCTCTCGCAAGGCGAACTGGTGTGGGCGAACGGCGATTTGCGCGCGAAGCGCGGCGCGGGGCGCTATCTGAAACGGCCGGCGAATCCGGGCTATTTACAGGCGTCGCGGCTCGCGAAGCAGTTGAAGGAAACCGAGCCCGTGCATCGCGAGGGCGACAAGGTGAAGTGAGCGCTGCGTGTCGATGAGGATCGCGATGGCGAGGCACGCGTGCTTCGCCGTCGCGATTATCGTCGTCATCGAAGAAACCAAACTCAGATTCAAGCCGCCAGCTTGCCGACCGATCCATTCGCGGGCGGCATCGCCACGCCCGCGCGCGCGTAACGAATCGCGTCCATCAGCGCTTCGTGCTCGCCCACGTGATTCGCGAGCAGCAGAATCAGTTGCGCGTTGACCGACTGGCTCTGCGCTTCGTCCAGATCGCGATGCATGTCGATCAGCGCTTCGTAGAAGTCGTCGGGACGCGCGAGGTTGGGTTGCGTGTTCAGCATCGTTGTCTCCATCTTTGATAGTGTGAGGCGCGCGGTCGGATCAGTTCATGCGGTGCCCGCCACGCACAGTGCCCGCTTGAGCGCGCGCTCGACGCGCGGCGCGTCGGCCTGACGCCAGCGTGCGCATACGTGCTGATCCGGGCGGATCAGATAGCACGCGCCGTCGCGCGCGTCGTAGCGCTGCGCCGCGAGGCCGTTCGTGTCGCACAACACCGAGGTGCCCGATGGCAGACCTGCGGGCGCCGCGCCCTCGCCTTCGAGCACCGCTACGAAATGCATCGGCACCGGACCGCCCGCGAGTGCATCCAGCGCCGCGCGCGTGCCGCTCGCGAGCGCGGCGCCCGCACGGCAGAACACGAGCGCCGTGAAGCGGTTGCCGAGTTGCGCGAGCAGCCATTGTTCGCGGCCTTGCGCGTCGGCGAGCGGCGCGTCGGCGCACGACGCGCCCGGCACCATCTGCCCCGCGAAGGCGTCTTCGTCGGCGGTATTGAGCGCGGATTCGTGCAGCACCGCGGGCACTGACAACCGCCCGCTGTTCACCAGTTGGCGCGCAAACGCATGCTCGCGCGCCAGGGTGAGCACGGCGTCGCGGAACACGCGGCTCACCGCGCTCTTCGGCGTGATGAAGTCGGTCGAACGCGTGGAATTGCGCAGGTTTTCGTCGGCGGCGAATTCGCGCTCGCTCGCATAGGTGTCGAGCAGCGCGTCGGGCGCGCGCCCTTCCAGCACCATCGCGAGTTTCCACGCGAGGTTCTCGCCGTCCTGGAAACCGCTGTTCGCGCCGCGCGCGCCGAACGGCGAAACGAGGTGCGCCGAGTCGCCCGCGAACAGCACGTTGCCGTGCCGGAAACTGTCCATGCGCAGGCACGAAAACGTGTAGATGCTGACCCACTCCAGCTCGAATTTCACGTCCGGGCCGAGCAGCGCGCGCACGCGCGGAATCACGCGCTCGGGCGTTTTTTCGAGCACCGGATCGGCGTCCCAGCCCAGTTGAAAGTCGATGCGCCAGACGTTGTCGGGCTGACGATGCAGTAGCACCGACTGATTCGGATGGAACGGCGGATCGAACCAGAACCAGCGCTCGGTGGGGAAGTCGGCTTCCATCTTCACGTCGGCGATCAGGAAGCGATCCTTGAAGGTGCGGCCGTGGCTGTCGAGGCCCATGAGCTTGCGCACGGGACTGCGCGAGCCGTCGGCGGCCACCACGTAGCGCGCGCGCAGTGCATACGGGCCGTCGGGCGTCTCGATCTGCAGCGTGACGTGCGGCTCGGCTGCATCGTCATCGTTACGCTGCGCGATGCCCGTGACTTTGCTCTTCCAGCGGATCTCCAGATTCGGCAACGCCTGCGCGCGTTCGAGCAGAAAGCCTTCCACGTAATACTGCTGCAGATTCACGAAAGCCGGACGATGATGGCCGCTCTCCGGCAGCAGGTTGAACGTATAAACGAGTTCGTCCTTGCGGAACACCTTGCCCACGTTCCAGCTCACGCCCTTCTCGACCATGCGCTGGCCGCAGCCGAGCCGATCGAAAATATCGAGCGAGCGCTTCGAAAAGCAGATCGCGCGCGAACCCGTGGACAGCGTGCAATCGTCGTCGACGAGCACCACGGGCAGGTTCTGCTGCGCGAGGTCGATGGCCGTCGCGAGTCCGACCGGACCCGCGCCCACCACGACGACCGGATGCACGCACGCATCCGCATGCTCGCTCTGCTCGTTCTGCTCGTTCTGCTCGCGACAGCGCGTGTAGTCGAAAGTCAGCGTCTGATAATCGATCATTGTGTTGTCTCCACCATGCCTTTAGCGGCATTCAGCGCGCGCGTGCGTGCGTTCGTGCACACCGCGACGCGCGCGCCCTGCTCATCGCCCGCTCAATCCTGCAACGCGTCCCACATTTCCTTGTCGCGCTGCGCGGTCCAGATGCGCGGATGCGTGATGCCGCTCGCTTCGTCGTACGCGCGCGAGACGTCGAACGGCAGGCAGTGTTCGTAGATGAAGACGTGGCCGAATTTCGGGTCCATCGCCTCGCGCGTGAGCGCCATCGACTCCTTGAGATCGAGCTGACGTTCGACCGCCTTGCGGCCCTGCGCGAGCAGCGTGGAGACGAAATCCTTCGTGTAATCGAGGCCCTTGTTCACGTCGGCGGGATTGAGCAGCGCGGGGCCGCGGCCCGGCACGAGCTTTTGCGCGCCCAGCGCGCGCAGCGCTTCGAGCGTGGCGGGCCAGTCGGCGAGTTGCGCGTCGCCGCAATAGCAGGCCGCGTCGTATTCCACCAGATCGCCAGAGAACAGCACCTTTTGCTGCGGCAGCCAGACCACGGTGTCGCCCTTCGTGTGCCCCGAGCCCAGATGCGCGATCTTCACTTCGAGCTTGCCGAGGAACAGCGTGATTTCCTTCTCGAACACGAGCGTGGGCCACGTGAGGCCCGGCACCGTTTCGACGCCCGCGAACAGACGCGGAAAGCGCTCGATCTCCGACTTCATGTCCTGCTCGCCGCGCTCGACGATCATCTCGTACGTGCCGCGGCTCGCGATGATCTGCTGCGCGCCTTCCTTGAAATACGCCGACGCGCCCAGCACGCGCACCGCGTGATAGTGCGAGAGCACGACGTATTTGATGGGCTTGTCGGTGACGCTGCGGATCTTCGCGATGAGGTCCTGCGCCATGGCGGGCGTGGCCGTGGTGTCGACGATCAGCACGCCGTCGTCGCCGATGATCACGCCCGAATTCGGATCGCCTTCGGTGGTGTAGGCGTATGCGTTTTCAGACAGCTGCGTGAAGGTGACCTGCTTCTCTTCGAGGTCGGCCTGGGATGCGAACGCCTTTGCCATCGTGAGTCTCCGTTTGTAGGGCGGGGGGTGTCGCCCTGTCTCGTTTGAATGATCCGCTGTTCTGCCGGGGTGAGGCCATGATCGTTCAGCGTTTTTTATTTGTCAATAGCGAATACTATCGCTATTTGCTAATTTTTGGATCGCACCGACGGTCGCGCTTTGCGCCCCTTCGCCCGCGCAGACGATCGGCGGGCGATCAGCGGGAAATCGCGCGCGCTTCGGTTAACATGGACCCTTTTTCAGCCCGGAACAACGCGTGAAGACCCCTCGCAACGCCGACACGGAAGGCGCGAAAACGCAGCGCGGCATTCAGAGCGTGGAAGTGGGCGCGCGCCTGCTGCGCATGCTCGCCGACGCGCGCGTGCCGCTCGCGCCCAGCGATCTCGCGGCCGGCGCGGACATTCCGTCGAGCCAGGCGCACGCCTATCTGGTGAGCCTCACGCGCCTCGGCCTGATCAAGCGCGATGCGCTCTCGGGCCGCTATGAAGCCGGTCCGCTCGCGCTGCGCCTCGGCCTGCTGCATCTCGCGCAGCAGGCCGCGCTGCGTGAAGCCGTGCCGCACGCGGCGGCGCTCGCGCAGGCGCACAACTGCAGCGTGGCGATGTGCATCGCCGGTCCGCAAGGGCCGACCATCGTGCGCTACGAGCATGCGAGCCTGCCGCTGCACGTGAACCTGCACGTGGGCACGGTGATGTCGCTGCCGGCCACGTCCACGGGCCGCGTGTTCTGCGCGTATCTCGACGACGCCGCATTGCACGCGATGTGGGCCAACCAGACGTCGCAGCCGGTCTGGCGCGGCACCTCGAATGCGCCCGATACCGCGCCGCGCGAGGACGCGGCCTTCGCCGCCGCGCTCGACACGATCCGCGCGCGCGGCTTCGAACTGGGCATCGACGCGCCGAGCCCCGGCGTGAGCAGCGTCTGCGTGCCTGTGCTCGACGTGGCGGGCACGCTGC
>NZ_JAAGPN010000208.1:0-243 GCF_017104805.1 Paraburkholderia sp. Ac-20347
TGCTGACAACAGTGTACTAGTGTACCTGTATCATGTGTCACTCGTCAGCTCGTGGTTTCTGTATGAACTTATAGTCGATACTATGCGTTATCCAACCATGATCATGAGTTATCTTGCAATAATGTTAGTTGCAATGTGATGATTGCATAGTAAATTAGTAAATGTATGTCTGTTAATGTATCGTTGTATGATTTGTTCACAACATTTTCTTTTTTTTTTTTTTTTTTTTTTTTAATGATCCGC
>NZ_JAAGPN010000209.1:0-13962 GCF_017104805.1 Paraburkholderia sp. Ac-20347
TGACGACGACGACGAAGGAGTGAGTAGATTGGGTTCGCGCATGATCGGCGCAATTATCGGCAGCGCGGCAACGCTCCGTATTGACCTCGCTCCAATCCTGCGTCCGTTGGCGCCCATGCGCCCGGCGGCCCGCGGAGGCGTCCCGGCGCCTTTGTATAATCGCGCTTTCGGCCCGCATTCACGCTGCATTCAGCCCGCATTCCACGCGCATTTAACTTTTTGACCGGCGTTCACCTTTCATGCTCAGTTTCGCCCTCGGCTTCATCGTTTCACTGCTGGTCACGCTGCTGATCGTGCGTTACGCGCATCTGCATGAAAGGTTTTCCGTCGATTCCGATCTCGCGGGCGTGCAGAAATTCCACGCGCGGCCCGTGCCGCGCATCGGCGGAACCGGCATTCTGGCGGGGCTCGTGGTGGCCGCCGCGCAGCTGCACCACGCCTGGCCGACGGTGTCCGGCGGCATTCTCGGCATCGTCGCCTGCGGGCTGCCTGCGTTCGGCTCCGGGCTCGTCGAGGATCTGACCAAGAAGGTGTCGCCGCTCGCGCGCCTCGTCTGCACGATGGCCGCCGCCGCGCTCGCGTATTTCCTGCTCGGCATCGCGGTCACGCGCATCAGCGTGCCGCCGCTCGACTTCCTGCTTTCCTACGCGGCCATTTCGTGCGCGATCACGGTGCTGGCCGTCGCGGCGCTCGCGAATGCCGTCAACATCATCGACGGCTTCAACGGCCTCGCCTCGATGGTCGCCTTCATGATGTTCGCCTCGCTCGCCTACGTGGCGTTCCAGGTGCACGACCCGGTCGTGCTCTCGGCCTCGCTGATCATGATGGGCGCGGTGATGGGCTTCTTCATCTGGAATTTCCCGGCGGGCCTGATCTTTCTCGGCGACGGCGGCGCGTACTTCATCGGCTTCATGCTCGCCGAACTGGCGATCCTGCTCGTCATGCGCAACCGCGACGTCTCGGCCTGGTATCCGGTGCTGCTGTTCATGTACCCGATCTTCGAGACCTGTTTCTCGATCTACCGGAAGAAGTTCGTGCGCGGCATGTCGCCCGGCATTCCCGACGGCGTGCATCTGCACATGCTGGTCTACAAGCGCCTGATGCGCTGGGCCGTGGGCGCGCGCACCGCACGCGAACTCACGCGCCGCAATTCGCTGACGTCGCCGTATCTGTGGCTGCTGTGCCTGATCGCCGTGATTCCGGCGACGCTGTTCTGGCGCCACACGCTGCATCTGTTCTGCTTCGTGGTGGTGTTCGCCTTCACTTATGTGTGGCTCTACGTCAGCATCGTGCGATTCCGTTCGCCGAAGTGGCTCGTGGTGCGCAAGCAGCGCCGGACCTGAATCCGCGACGGCAGCGGCGGCGACGGCGCGATTGCCGCACCCGCCGCGCATCCTCCGCGTACATATGGCCCCGCTGTGCGCCGCCATGCGCGTACAATTTACCGGATGGCTGCACGGTGCCGGCCATCGTCTTACCGCACGCCGTTGTGCACCGCGATCAGGGAATCCATCACAAGGAGAGCCGACATGAGCCGTTACCTTGCCTTTGCCCTTGCGCTGTTCGCCGTCACCCTCGCCGCCTGCAACACCATCGCCGGAGCCGGCGAAGACATTTCGAAGGGCGGCAACGCCATCACCAATTCAGCGGACAAGGCCAAGTAACACGATTCAGGCCCGCCCTCGGCCCCGCCTTCGCGCGGGGCCGTTTCGTTTTTGCTTCGCTTGTGCTCCGCCCTCAATGCTGCGCGCGCAGCCGCGCCACTTCCTCCTCCAGCTCGCGGATGCGCGCGTCGCGCTCGTCCAGCGCCGCTTTCACGTCGGCGGCCTCGAAACGCTGCGGAATATGCTGCGGGCAGTTCAGATCCCACGCCGTCACCGTGAAGACGATCGCACGGTCCGCGCGCGCCTTGTAGCCGGGCGGCATCAGCCGTTCGATCAGCGCCGGGTCGTCGTCGATCACACGCGCCTCGCCCCAAATCTTGACGCGGCGCCTGCGCGCGTAATCGATCAGGAACAGATACGCCTTCGCGTTGTCGGTCAAATTGCCGAGCGTGATGTATTGCTGATTGCCGATGAAATCCGCGAACGCGATCGTGCGCGCGTCGAGCACGCGCAGAAACCCCGGCGGCCCGCCGCGATGCTGGATGTACGGCTGGCCTTCGGTGTTCGCGGTGGCGAGGAACACGCTGCGCTGCGCCTCGATGAACGCCTCGATGTCGGGCGTGAGATCGGTGCCGAAACCGCGCTGCGTCTCCATCCGGGCATACATCTCGCGGGAACCCAGCTGCGTCTGCATCGCCTTCACGGTGGGCGTGAACGCGACATCGCTCGGGTAAGCGTGAACGGGAGATTCCATCTTCGGCTCCTTCTGGCTGCGCGGCAGCGCGCTGGAGATACCAAGATAGGATCTACCGTCAGCAAAGAGAATCCCGAGCGAGCGGGAATCATCCTCCCGAATTCCGGGAGGCTCGCAGGACAGAGAAAAAGCGCGCGTGCATCGTAGCTCCCTTGCGCTGCGCGAAGCGCTACCCTTGTAGCTCGCGCCGCGCCGCGCGAGTCCACTCATCGCTTCGGCCGGGGCGTTTGTCTCATCCGCCGCAGCGCATTGGCTGTTTCAGGCCGGGAGGAAAGCATGTCGAAAACGATCTGGGTCGTCGTCGCCAACCGCGTCACCGCACGCATTTTCGCGACGGATAATCCGCTCGGCGCCATCGAGGAAGTCGAGACGCTGCTTCATCCCGAAAGCCGCGTGCAGGAACAGAGCCTCGTGAGCGACCGCTCGGGCCGCACCGAGCGCTCGGGCGGGTCCGGCCGCCAGTCGAGCGACCCCGACACGCAGCATCACGAGCACGAAACCACGGTGTTCGCGGCGCAGGTCGCGGCCCTGCTCGCGAAGGCGCGCAACGACGCGCGTTACGGCACGCTCGCGCTGATCGCGCCGCCCGCGTTTCTCGGCGCGCTGCGCAAGGCGCTCAACGCGCAGACGCGCAATCTCGTCACGCTCGAACTCGACAAGGATCTCGCGCTGCTCGATCCGCGCACGCTACGCACGCATCTGCCCGAGCGGCTCGTGCGCGCGGAAACCTGAACCTTCGCGCGTAAAAACCCCGCGCCGATCCCGCCTAATGCCAGCCTAACCCGCGAGGTGTGCGAGAAAGCTGCGCACGAAGCCGATCGCGTGTTCGCCGGCCAGCATGCCCAGCAGGCCGACGAGCGCGATCGTGGGCGGCGCCGGCGACTTCACGTCGAGCACGCTGTAGAGCAGGCCCGCGAGCGCGCCCACCGCGAACGAAACCAGATAAGCCTTCATCGTTGCGCTCCCCGCCCGTGCATCCGGTTCATCACGTCCATCAAGCCATGTCGATCACGACGCGTCCGCGCGTGCCCGCGGCGACCGCCGCATAGGCGTCCTTCGCGCGTTCGAGCGGATAGTGCGCCGCCACCACGGGCGCGGCGAAGCGGCCCGCGTCGAACGCTTCGGCCAGCGCGCGCATGATCGGCGCGGCGTCGGCGACGCCGAGCTTGGCACTGTCGGCGCCCAGCAGCTGCGTTTCGTTGTGATAGAAGTCGATCAGATCGAACTCCACGCGGCGCTTGCCCGTCGCGCTGATCTCCACCACGCGGCCGCGCCGCTTCGCAAGCGAAAGCGCCAGTTCGAACGCCACGCCGCCGACCGCGTCATACACCACGTCCGCGCCCGCGCCGCCCGTGAGTTCGCGCACGCGGCGCGCGGTGTCGGCGTCCATCGGCACGAAGGCGTCGATCAGGCGCGCCGCCGGCGAATCCGCGTCCGGCTCCTCGCGGCCGATGCCGATCACGCGCGCGCCGCGCGCCTTCGCGATCTGCGTGACCGCGCCGCCCACGCCGCCCGACACGCCGATCACGGCGATCGTCTCGCCCGCGGCCAGTTGCGCGTAATCCACGGTGCCGAGCCAGCCCACCACGAAATTCACGCCGATCGAGGCCGCCTGCGCATGCGTCAGCGACGCGGGCTTTTTCGCAAGCGCGGCCACAGGAATCTCGATGAACTCGGCGTGCGTGCCATCGCGCGTGAAGCCGATGTCGCCGCCCGTGCCCCAGACTTCGGCGCCGATCCACTCATCGGGGCCGGCCACCACGACGCCGCTGAAGTCGCGGCCCGGCACGCGCGGCGGCACGGTGTGATCGAAATGACCCGAGACGTTCTTCACGTCGCTCGGATTGACCGACGCGCTTTTCACCTGGACCAGCGCGTGGCCGGCGGCGGGCTGCGGCGTCGGGAGATCGACGAATTCGAGGACGTCGGGCGTACCAAAGGTCGTGAACTGAATGGCTTTCATGGCATGACTCCGTGAGTGCGTTCTAGCGTGAGAACCAGTCTAGATTGCCGGGATGCCGTGGTGTGGACAGATGCTTTCGAATTTCGGACAAGGCGTGCGCATAAAAAAGGCCCGCGTGGTGGCGGGCCGTTTTGGCATCGTCGAGACACGCCGCTCAGAGCGCGTTCAGCGGAATCTTCAGATAACGCACGCCGTTGGCCTCGGGCTCGGGCATGCGGCCCGCGCGGATATTCACCTGGATCGACGGCAGGATCAGATTCGGCATGGCCAGCGTGCGGTCGCGCGCCATGCGCATCTCCACGAAGGCGTCTTCGGTCACGCTGTCGTTCAGATGGATGTTGCCGCGGCGCTGCGCGGTGACCGTGGTTTCGAACGCCGGGCCGCGCGACTCGGGCGGGTAGTCGTGGCACATGAACAGGCGCGTCTCGCCGGGCAGATCGAGCAGACGGCGCACCGAACGATAGAGCGTATGCGCGTCGCCGCCCGGGAAGTCGCAGCGCGCCGAGCCGACGTCGGGCATGAACAGCGTGTCGCCGACGAACACCGCGTCGCCGATCTGGTAGGCGAGATCGGCCGGCGTGTGGCCGGGCACGTGCATCGCGCGCGCCGTGAGCGGACCGACGTGGAAGGTCTCGTTGTCCTTGAACAGATGGTCGAACTCGCTGCCGTCGGCGGCCACCGTATCGCCGAGATTGAAGACCGTGCGGAACACGCCCTGCACCGTGCGGATGTGTTCGCCGATCGCGATCTTGCCGCCCAGTTGCTGCTTCAGATACGGCGCGCCCGAGATGTGGTCGGCGTGCGCGTGGGTTTCGAGCAGCCACTGCACGGTGAGCCCGTACTCGCGCACGAAAGCGATCACGCGGTCGGCGGAACCCGTGGAGGTGCGGCCCGACTTCGGATCGTAGTCGAGCACGGGGTCGACGACCGCGCACACCGAGCCGCGCCCCGTGTGCACGACGTAGGTGACCGTGGACGTGGCGGGATCGAAGAACGGCTCGACGAGCGCCGCGGGGGACGCAGGGGTCACGGGGGCGGCAGCGATGGGTGACTCGGACATGGGTGCTCCAGACGGCAAACTCGGACAAATTCGGACAACGGCGCGCGGCGGCCAAGGCACGCTGCGCAGCCTTCCAATTCGCAAAATGCGACGAAAACGCGCGCGAGACTGCGTTGCGGCGCACAGGCCGACGCACTCAATCCGACAACGTCATCGCGATGCTTTATTGAAACACATATTATGAATGGATATAATGTTTGTCAACAAACTGTCAGCCTTTCCAGGACGTTGTGCCGCGGCTGGGCTGACCGAACCTTGATCCGGCGCTTACCGGCGCCCATTCGCCGCACGACCATGAACTCACCGATCACTCCCGAAGCGCTCGGCGCCCTGCGCGAATCCGCCGAGAAATGCTGTGCGCTGCTCAAGGCGCTCGCGCACGAAGACCGTCTGCTGCTGCTGTGCCAGCTCACCGAGGGCGAGCGCAACGTGGGCGAGCTCGAAGCGCTCGTCGGCGTGCATCAGCCGAGTCTCTCGCAACATCTGGGCGTGCTGCGCGAGGAAGGCCTCGTCGAGACGCGTCGCGAGGGCAAGTACATCTATTACCGCCTCGCCAGCCACGAAGTCATCCAGGTGATGCAGACGCTGTCGAGCCTCTACTGCGGCCGCCTCAAGGCGCGCCCCGCGTAAGCCGCGCGATGGCCCGGTGACGCCCATGAATATCGATCTCGCTCACTTCACGCCGCTCGCCTCGCTCGCGGGCGGTCTCATGATCGGTGCGGCAGCCGCGCTGCTCGTACTCGGCAACGGGCGCGTGGCGGGCATCAGCGGCATCGTCGGCGGCTTGCTGCGCGCTCGCGATGCGGCGGGTGAGCGGGCGTGGCGGCTCGCGTTCGTCGCGGGGCTGTGCGCCGCGCCTTGGGTGTGGTGGCTTGTGCGGATGAATTTCGGCGCCACTTCGTCCACGGCTTCGGCCACGGCGTCGTCCACGACAACCGGCGCCGCCCTGCCCGCTTCAAGCATCGCCGCAGTCATCACCGCATCGCCGCTCACGCTGATCGTCGCGGGCCTGCTCGTCGGCATCGGCACGCGCTACGCCTCGGGTTGCACGAGCGGCCACGGCGTGTGCGGCATCGCGCGCGGCTCGCTGCGTTCTTTTGCCGCAACCGGCCTCTTCATGGCCGCCGGTTTCGTCACCGTCTACGTGGCGCGGCACCTCGTCGGAGCCTGAAAAATGCGCGCAATCCGCCCATTCATCGCCCTCGCCTGCGGTCTGCTGTTCGGCCTCGGCTTGATCGTCTCGGGTATGGCGAACCCGGCCAAGGTGCTAGCCTTCCTCGACCTCGCGGGCCGCTGGGACCCGTCGCTGGCTTTCGTGATGGCCGGCGCCATTCTCGTCGCCGCACCCGCTTTCCGTTTCGCGCGCACGCGCACCGCGAGCCTGCTCGGCGCGCCCATGCAGCTGCCCACCGCCACGCGCATCGATCTGCGTCTCGCCGTCGGCGCGCTGCTGTTCGGCGCGGGCTGGGGGCTCGCGGGCTTCTGCCCCGGTCCCGCGCTCGTCAGCGCCGCGAGCGGTCAGCCGCGTGCGTGGCTGTTCGTGGCCGCGATGCTCGCGGGCATGGCGCTGTTCGCCGTGTTCGAGTCGCGCACCCGCCGTTCTTAATCTGCCCACTCAGGAGTTTTCGAGTCCATGCAAATCGTGCAACACGACGCGCGCTTCGCGAGCGCCGATCAGATTTCGCCCGCCGACCTCGCCGAGATCGCGGCGGCGGGCTTTCGCTCGGTCATCTGCAACCGGCCCGACGGCGAAGGCGGCCCGACGCAGCCCGCGTCCGCCGACATCCGCGCGGCCGCGGAACAACTCGGCCTGCAATTCGCCTGGCTGCCCGTCACGCCCGGCAAGATCGGCCCCAATGAAATCGCGCAGTTCACGCAACTGCTCGCCGACCTGCCCGCGCCCGTGCTCGCCTACTGCCGCACCGGCAATCGCGCGACCAATCTGTGGCAGTTCGCGCAGGCCAGCGCCGCCGCGCATCCGGTCGCCGAACCCGTCGCGCCCGCCGTCACGGCCACGCCCGCCTGCGACTGGAACGCGGACGAAAAAGCCTGGGACGTCGTCGTGATCGGCGGCGGTCTCGCGGGCATCTGCGTGACGTCGAGCCTGCTGCGCCGCCAGCCGAATCTGCGGATCGCCATCGTCGAGCCCAACGATCATCACGACTATCAGCCCGCGTGGACGCTCGTGGGCGGCGGCGCATTCGACGTGAAGAAAACCCGCCGTCCGATGGCGAGCGTGATCCCGCGCGGCGCGACGTGGATCCGCGCCGCCGCCGAGCGCGTCGAGCCGCATGCGAACCTCGTGCGCCTCGCCAATGGCGAGTCCGTGGCTTACCGCCAGCTGATCGTCGCGCCGGGGCTGCGCCTCGCGTGGGAGCGCATCGCCGGTCTGCAGGAAACGCTCGGCAAGAACAACGTCACCTCGAACTATCGCTACGATCTCGCGCCGTACACGTTCGAACTCGTGCAGCGCATGCAAGGCGGCACCGCGCTGTTCACGCAGCCGGGCATGCCGATCAAGTGCGCGGGCGCGCCGCAAAAAGCGATGTATCTGGCCTGCGATCACTGGATGAAGCGCGGCGTGCTCTCGAAGATCAAGGTCGAATTCGATCTCGCGGGCGCCGTGCTGTTCGGCGTGCCGACCTTCGTGCCGCCGCTCATGGAATACGTGAAGCGCTACGACGCGAAGCTCGAATTCAACTCGAATCTGGTCGCGATCGACGGCCCGGCGCGCAAGGCCACCTTCGAAGTGAAGGACGCCGACGGCAACGTCACGCGCGTGGAAAAGCGCTTCGACATGATTCACGTGGTGCCGCCGCAGGTGCCGCCCGATTTCATCCGCGACAGCGAACTCGCCGACGCCGCGGGCTGGTGCGAAGTCGATCACGCGACCTTGCAGCATCCGCGCTGGCCCAATGTGTTCTCGCTCGGCGACGTCTGCTCGGCGCCCAACGCGAAGACGGGCGCGGCGGCGCGCAAGCAGGCGGTGATCGTCGCCGAGAATCTGCTGGCCGCGCGCGCGAGCCAGCCGCTGCGCTATCGCTATGACGGCTACGGTTCGTGTCCGCTGACGGTCGAAAAGGGCAAGGTCGTGCTCGCGGAGTTCGGCTACGGCGGCAAGCTGCTTCCTACGTTCCCGCTCGATCCGACGCGTCCGCGCCGCCTGATGTGGTTCCTCAAGGCCACCGTGCTGCCGCGCTTCTACTGGAGCGGCATGCTCAAGGGCCGCGAGTGGTTCACGGGCGCGACGCATGAGTAAGCGTCGCGCTGCCCGCCGAATCTGACGTCGCTTCGGAGAAGTTGCACATGGTCCATATGGCGTATCTGGATATGGTCACGCTGGTCAGCGCCGCGCTCGGCTCGGTGGTCGGCCTGATCCTCGCGCTGACGGGCGCGGGCGGCGCGATCGTCGCAGTGCCGCTGCTGGTGTTCGGGCTCGGACTCGAAGTCGCGCAGGCCGCGCCGATCGGCCTGTTCGCGGTGGCGCTCGCGGCGGGCATCGGCGCGCTGCTCGCGCTGCGCGAAGGCAAGGTGCGCTACAAGGCCGCCGCGCTGATGGCGGTCTCGGGCGCGATCATCTCGCCCGCCGGGCTGTGGGTCGCGCATCGCGTGCCCGACGCGCCGCTCATGCTGATCTTCGCGCTCGTGCTGGCGCGCGTGGCGTGGCGCATGTTTCATCAGCAACGTGCGAGGACCGACGAAGACGCGCTCGATCTGCAAGGCGGCGCCGAACTGTGCGCGTCCGATCTGCCCTGCCGTCTCAACGCCGATCGCGGCAAGCTCGACTGGACCGCGCCCTGCGCGCGGGCGCTCGCGCTCTCAGGCGCGATGGCGGGCTTTCTCTCGGGTCTGCTCGGCGTGGGCGGCGGCTTCGTGATCGTGCCCGCGCTCAAGCGCGCCTCGGACATTCCGATGCAAGGCATCGTCGCGACGTCGCTGGCCGTGATCGCGCTGGTCTCGACGGCGGGCGTGGCCGCGTCGGCGGCGAGCGGCCACATGCTCTGGCTCAACGCCGTGCCGTTCGCGGCGGGCGCGCTCGTCGGCATGCTGATTGGCCGCGTGTTCGCGCGCCATGTGAGCGGCGCGCGTCTGCAGCAGTCGTTCGCGGTGTTTGCGGGATGCGTGGCCGTGGGCATGGCCGTGAAGGCCGTCCACGCGATGATGGCGGCGGGCGTGGTGTAACGCGCGCGGCTTCGGTTCAAACGGGTCGGCTGAGTGCCGTTACGCGACTCAGCCCTCGAAGTCGAGCCCGCCGATCAGCACTTCCGGCTCGCCCTGCGTGCGCGTGGAAAAGTCCACCGGACGCGCCGTCTCCCACGAGGCCATCTTGCGCTTCGTCGCGTCGAGATAATGCGCGAAGCGCGCCTCGCCGTCGGGCTCCATGAGGCGCTCGATCTCGTCGACGTCCCACGTCAAAAACACGTTCAGCGGATACGCATACGGATGGCGGTTCTCGCTCGACGTCCCCGAAAGGCGCACGCGCGTGGGATGGCCGCGGCCCGCGTTCGGCACGACTTCGACGTGCACGTCCGGCCCAAACTGCTTCGCGAGCCGCGCGGCGATGCGCGGCGCGAATTCTTCCTCGAAGCGATGGACGGCTTCGTTGCTCATGCGCGCTTGTCTCCCCTGTTCGGCGAATCGCGGATGCCGCTTGCTTGCGGCTTGTCCGTGCTGTGTTCGCAGCTTGCCGAAACATCCTACCGCGACGTCAGCGCAGCAGCCAGTCGTCGTGGGATTTGCTGCCGATCAACAACACCGCGTGCACGTCGTGCGCTTTAATCCACGCTTTATTCCGCGCTTTAATCCATGCTTCAAGCCGTCTCGCGCATCCGACGCGCCGCCAGCAGCGTGCTGCGCAGCCCTTCGAACGAATAGATGAGCAGCGCGATCCAGATCGCGCCGTATCCGTACGCGCGCACCGAACCGAACGGCTCGCCGTAGATCAGCACGCCGGTGAGCAACTGGAGCGTCGGCGTCACGTACTGAATCAGGCCGAGCATCGAAAGCGGAATGCGCCGCGCGGCCGCCGCGAACAGCAGTAGCGGCACGGCCGTGACGGGCCCCGCCGCCACCAGCAGCAATTGCAGGCCGAGCGGCGCGCGCGCGAAATGACTCGCGCCCGCGAGGCCGATGATCGTCAGATAGATCAGCGCGACCGGAAACAGCAGCACGGTTTCGAGCGCGAGCCCTTCGAGCGCGCCGAGCTGCGCGGTCTTGCGCAAGAGCCCGTAGCCGCCGAAGGTCACCGCCAGCGCGAGACTGATCCACGGCGGCGTGCCGTTCTGCCAGGTGAGCCAGGCCACGGCGAGCGTCGCGATGGCGACGGCGCACCATTGCAGCGGCCGCAGCCGCTCGCGCAGAAACGCATAGCCGAACACCACGTTGATGAGCGGATTGATGAAGTAGCCGAGACTCGCCTCGACGATATGCCCCGCGTTCACGGCCCAGATATAGAGGCCCCAGTTGGCCGACAGCAGCACGGCGCTCGCCGCGAAGCGCGCGAGCAGACGCCGGTCGCGCAGCGCGGGCCGCAGCCACGCCCAGTGATGACGCACCGCGAGCACGCCGAGCACGAACACGAGCGACCACGCCATGCGGTGCGCGAGCATTTCGAGCGCGGGAATCTGGTGCAGCGTCTTGAAGTAGACGGGAAACAGCCCCCACAGGGTGAAGGCGGAGAATGCGTACGCGATGCCGGGATTCATGGTTCGTTCTAGTGTCTGACTGCGGTCCGGCCGCGAACTGTCCGCGATCGAACCGCGCTGCGAGAAGGCCGGAGGCAAGCTGGCTCGCGCCCATCCGATGGACGCACTCACGCTGACGACTGGCTGACACGCGAGGTCCGGAGCGAGCGAAATATCGGCCAACCCTGCGCCGAACCGCCGGTTTTGCGACAATAGCGGATTTTCGCCGCCAGCCCTTGCCGCTGTCCAGCCTGACGACGCGCTTACGATCCCCACGCGATCGACGCCGCCGCGCCAGTCCGGACGTGATCGCGACACGGTGCGAAGCGTCATAGCCCAGGCAGTCAGGCCACTTTAGTTCGCGATAGTCCGCGCCGTCCGCGATGACCCTACCCCATATCGATCTGCTGTATTCCGTCTCCGGCCTCGCAGTTGGCTTTCTGGTCGGCCTGACCGGCGTGGGCGGCGGCTCGCTGATGACGCCGATCCTCGTCCTGCTGTTCAACGTGCACCCCGCGACCGCAGTCGGTACCGACCTGCTTTACGCGGCGGCGACCAAATCGGCGGGCACGCTCGTGCACGGCCTCAAGGGATCGGTGGATTGGCGCGTGACGCTGCGGCTCGCGGCCGGCAGTGTGCCCGCCGCGACCATCACGCTGATCCTGCTGCACCGCTTCGGCATGGATACGCCGCGCGCCGGGCACCTGATCCAGTCGGTGCTCGGGGCGGCGCTGCTCATCACGGCTGTCGCGCTGATATTCCGGCCGCAGCTCGCGGCCTTCGCCTCGCGCCATCGCCATGCGCCGGGCGAAGCGCGCACGCTGTTCTTCACCGTGCTCACGGGCGCGGTGCTCGGCGTGCTGGTCTCGATGACTTCGGTGGGCGCCGGCGCGATCGGCGTGACGGTGCTGCTGCTGCTCTATCCCGCGCTGCCGACGGTGCGCATCGTCGGCTCCGACGTCGCGCATGCGGTGCCGCTCACGCTGCTCGCGGGCGCGGGGCACTGGCTGCTCGGCTCGATCGACTGGTCGATGCTGCTCTCGCTGCTGTGCGGCTCGCTGCCGGGCATCGCGATCGGCAGCATGCTGTCGTCGCGCGCGCCCGAGAAGCTGCTGCGCGTGCTGCTCGCGGCCACACTGTCGCTGGTCGGCATGCGGCTCGTGCTGGCCTGAGGGCCGCGCGGGTCGATTCCGCCTCGCTCGATTCACATAGCGAAACTCGCGCGCCGCACCTGAGCGGCGCGCACGCCACGGACCGCCGGCGCGCGCCGTCGGCACAGCCAGCGTGCTCCCCGCCAGAAGCCGCTTCAGCCGGATTCAGCCGATCTCAGCCGGACTCAGCCCGCGTCAGAGATACGGCGCCTGGCGAAAGAACCGCCCGTTCAGATCGACCTCGAATTGACGCAGCCACTGCCCGCGCGCATCGATGCGATACGCCTGGGCCCACGCGCCGCGCCGCACGACGAGCAACTCGCCGTGTTCGGGATCGTCGGGATCGGTTTCGCCGCGCACGTCGAAATGGATGGGCGCAAAGCCATGCCGCGCACAGGCCAGCTCGAACGCGGCCCGGTCGATCAGCGGCAAATCGGTATAGGTATGGATAGTCATGACAGTTACCTGCAATGAGTCCGCGCACGATCCACGGATAGCACGACCGGGACCTGCACACTTCCAACATATACCCCCAATTGCGCGTCCGCTGTGTGTCAGTCCGCACTTGCGCGCGCGCTTTTCCCCTCGCGCTGGAAATAGTCCGATAAAAGCGAGCCGATAACAGCACGATCGAAGCCCGCAAAGCGCAACCGGCGATGAAAGCACCCCAAAAACAAAACGGGCTCCGGCGCGATGCCGGAGCCCGTTCGTGCCGCCCGCGCGCCCGGCGGTGCTGCCGGATGCGCGGGTGATCGGCGGACGACTTTATTGCTGCATGACCGTCAGCTTGTTCGACACCGACTTCACGCCCGCCACGCCTTGCGCGACCTGGCCGGCCTGGTCGATCTGGTCTTGCGTCGGCACCGAGCCGGTCAGTGTGACCGCGCCGCTGCGCGAGCGCACCGTGATGTTCGACACGTCGATGCCCTGCGCCTTCGAAAGCGCCTTGCGCACCGTGTAGCCCAGCTTGCGGTCGGCCTTCTTGCCGGCCGGAGCGGCCTTCGTGGTCGTGGCGGCAGCCGCGCCGCTCGCTGCCGAGTTGTCCTGTGCGTACACGCTGCACGCCACCGTCACGCAAGCGACTGCAGCCAGCGTCTTCAGAATAGCGACCGATTTCATGTTCTCTCCTTGTTGCTATCGCGTAAGTACTTCTCTCGTTGCTTCGCTCATTGCTTCGCCCAATGCTTAGCTCCGTAGCGAGGATGGACCGCTTCGGCCGACAGCGGACGGCGCATGCACCGTCCGCCGGTCGCGCACCGGCGGCTTCGTTACGACACCCGCGGGCAGCCGCCGGATGCGCCTTCGAGGGCGCGCACGACGACATAGCCGTGGTCTGGCCACGCTGATGCGAGAGAGTGCGAGAGGCTGGAATGGGCACGGTGCGCTGGGCGGGGGCGGGATCGGTCGATCCACCCGGACGCGCCCGGGCCGCGTACCTCGTTATTGTCTTTCGTTCGTCTTGTTGTGTGTCTCGCGGCGGACGGCAAGGGCCGCCGCGGCGCTCCACAATTTAGCCTGGGCGGGGCGCGAGCGCAAAGGATTTAAGGGCGCGGCGCGGCTTGCGCGCCACGGCAAGCTCGCCGCGCGCTCAGGCCAACCTGTTAGCCGCCGCAACGGCGATTCTCATGTACCATCGGCGGGCGGACCGGCCGCGAACGGCCCGTGCGGACCGACCGCCCGAAGTGCCGGGCGCACCGCGCGCCGCGGGCGCACCGCCCGCAGCGCGCGCCCTGAGCACACCGCGCC
>NZ_JAAGPN010000210.1:0-14215 GCF_017104805.1 Paraburkholderia sp. Ac-20347
CGGCGCGCGCGGACAGCGACGGTTCGGGATCGGCGGCGAACGACGCGGCGGCGGCCGGGCTGCGGGACGCAAGCGAAGGCTCGACAGGCTCGCCTGTCGCCGACGCTGCAGCCGGAGCGGACGTGGCCAGTTCGGGCTCGACGCGCGTCCAGCGCATGGCGGGCGGGAACGGTTCGGCTGGTTCCGGCGTGGGCGCGGGCGTAGAAGCAGCAGGAGATGCGGGCTGAGCCGGCTGCTCGGGCGCGAACTCGCGCGGTGCAGACGGCTCGCTGCTCTCGCTCGCGTGCTTCAGTTCGACACCGGGCGTGACGCCGAGCGTCGCGCCGAGCGTCGCGCCGGGCGCAATGCCGGGACGCGGCAGATTCTGCGCGGTGTACTGAAGATTCGGATCGATGCGGCTATCGGGGCGCGGCGCCCACGGATTCCAGCCCGGATTGGCGAAGTCGGGCGCGGGCTGCGCGGCGGCGTCTGGCGCGGCGAAGTTCGCGGCAGGCGCATCCGGCTGCGTCCATTCCTGCGTGTTCGGTTGATCGTGCTGAACGTGCGGCGCCGGTTCGCTCACGGGCGCCGGGGCTTGATAAGCGGGCTGCGGAGTCGGTTGCGGAGTCGGCGGTGAAGCGGTTTGTGACCCCGCCGAAGCAACCGCAGCCGCTGCGGAAGCCTGTGCCGAACCCGGCGAAGCGAGGCTCGCGGCGATATCGGCGGCAACGGGAACGGCCTGCGAGAAATCGCCGTTTTCAGGCACCTCGTAAAGGCTGCCCGATGCGTCGAACGCTTCCTGGCAATGGCCGCAGCGCACGAGGCCGCGACGCGCGGCGAGGTGTGCGGGCTGGATTCGGAAGACGGTTTCGCAGAAGGGACAGCGCGTTGCCAGGAGCATGAGTGCCGTGGAACCGGAAGGTTGGCGATACCCGCCATTCTACTGGCAATCCACGGAGCCCTACGACTCCTGGCGATGCGCCTGGGGCACGATCAGGCGCGATGCGCCCGGACCTGCCCCGATCGGTGCGTTATGCGCGGCGCGTGCCGGCCAGACAAACCCAGCCTTCGTGCTCGCGCCAGACCGAGATGTCGATCCAGCGCTCGTACACTTGCGCGACTTCCTCGGCTTGACGCGCGAGGATGCCCGAGAGCGCGAGGCGGCCGCCCGGCTTCACGCGCGACGAGAGCATCGACGCCATCAGCTTGAGCGGATTCGAAAGGATGTTGGCCACGACGATGTCGAACTCGCCCGCCTTGAGGTCGTCGGGCAGGCCATAGGTCACGTCCGCGCGATTGCGTTCGCTGTTATGGCGCGCCGACTCGACCGCCTGCGGATCGATGTCGATGCCGATCACCGGATTCGCGCCGCACTTCTGCGCGAGGATCGCGAGAATGCCCGAGCCGCAGCCGTAATCGAGCAGCGAGTTGCCCGGCTGCACGTGCTGCTCCAGCCACTCCATGCACAGACGCGTGGTGGGGTGGCTGCCGGTGCCGAACGCGAGGCCCGGATCGAGTTCGAGCACGAGCGCGTCCGGATCGGGCGCGTCATGCCACGACGGCACGACCCAGATGCGCTGGCCGATCTGGATCGGATCGAACTGCGACTGCGTGAGCCGCACCCAATCCTGTTCCTCGACTTCACGCAGCGCGAACTTCGGCAGCGCGGCAAGACCGAGCTCGTTCGACGCGGCCGCGAGCAGCACTGCGGGATCCTGATCGTCGGCGATCAGCGCGATCACGCGCGAATGCTGCCACGCGGTGCGCTCGGGCGTGAGACCCGGCTCGCCGAAGAGCGGCTGCTCGTCGGGCGTGTCGGCGTCGGCGTCTTCCACCGACACCGAGAGGGCGCCAAGCTCGAGCAGCGCGTCGGAGAGTTCCTCCGCGCGGTCGCGCTCAAGCTCGACGATCAGTTCCCGGTAGCTCATGAATTACGCTTCGTCCTTCTTCACCGACTGACGCTCGGCCAGACGGCTTTCGAGGTAGTGAATGCTCGTGCCGCCTTCGACGAACTTGGCGTCGAGCATCAACTCGCGGTGCAGCGGAATGTTGGTCGAGATGCCTTCCACGACCATTTCCGACAGCGCGATGCGCATACGCTGGATCGCCTGCTCGCGCGTCGCGCCGTAGGTGATCAGCTTGCCGATCATCGAATCATAGTTCGGCGGCACGAAATAGCCATTGTAGGCATGCGAATCGACGCGCACGCCAGGACCGCCCGGCATGTGCCACGAGGTCAGACGGCCCGGCGACGGCGTGAACTTGAACGGATCTTCCGCGTTGATACGGCACTCGATCGAGTGGCCCTTCAACTGGATGTCGCGCTGGCGGAACGCGAGCTTCTCGCCGGCGGCGATGCGGATCTGTTCCTGCACGATGTCGATGCCGGTGATCTGCTCGGTGACCGGGTGCTCGACCTGCACGCGCGTGTTCATTTCGATGAAGTAGAACTCGCCGTTTTCGTACAGGAATTCGAACGTGCCCGCGCCGAGGTAGCCCATCTTCTTGCAGGCGTCGGCGCAACGGTCGCCGATGCGGTCGAGCAGGCGGCGCGCGATGCCCGGCGCCGGCGCTTCCTCGATCACCTTCTGGTGGCGGCGCTGCATCGAGCAGTCACGCTCGCCGAGCCACACGGCGTTCTTGTGCGAGTCCGCGAGAATCTGAATTTCGATGTGACGCGGATTCTCGAGGTACTTCTCCATGTAGACCTGCGGGTTGCCGAAGGCGCGGCCCGCTTCTTCGCGCGTCATGTTGACCGCGTTCACGAGCGCCGCTTCGGTGTGCACGACACGCATGCCGCGACCGCCGCCGCCGCCCGAAGCCTTGATGATGACCGGGTAGCCGATCGTGCGCGCGATCTTGACGATTTCTTTCGGATCGTCCGGCAGCGCGCCTTCCGAGCCCGGCACGCACGGCACGCCGGTCTTGATCATGGTCTGTTTCGCCGTGACTTTGTCGCCCATCATGCGGATGGTTTCCGGACGCGGACCGATGAAGGTGAAGCCCGATTGCTCGACGCGCTCGGCGAAGTCGGCGTTTTCCGAGAGGAAGCCGTAGCCGGGGTGGATCGCTTCGGCGTCGGTGACTTCGGCCGCGCTGATGAGCGCCGGCATGTTCAGATAGCTCAGGTTCGAAGGCGCCGGGCCGATGCAGACCGCCTCGTCGGCGAGCTTCACGTACTTGGCTTCCTTGTCGGCTTCCGAATAGACGACGACCGTCTTGACGCCGAGTTCGCGGCACGCGCGCTGGATGCGGAGCGCGATTTCGCCACGATTGGCAATGAGGATTTTTTCAAACATGGTGGGTATTCGACTCATCAATGGGCGCCGCAGGACGAAGCGAGCGGGCTGCCTTCGAGTATCGGTCGCGCTTGCGCCGCGTGGCGGCGTTCTGTCTGCCAGCCTGGCAGCGAACGCGCGGCGGCGGCGCTAGCGGAAGGGCGCTCACGCGGCGGATGTGGTCTTTGTCGACCCGATGCCGCGCGGCGCGCCGGCCGTTCTTGCGTTGGGCGCGCTTACGCGACCACGAAGAGCGGCTGGCCGTATTCGACTGCCTGGCCGTTCTCGACGAGGATTTCCTTGACCACGCCGGCGACGTCCGACTCGATCTCGTTGAGCAGCTTCATCGCTTCGATGATGCACAGCGTCTGGCCTTCCTTGACCGTGTCGCCAACCTGCACGAACGGGTCGGCGCCCGGCGACGGCGCGCGGTAGAACGTGCCGACCATCGGCGACGTCACCACGTGGCCTTGCGGCACGGCCGGCGCGGCGGCGGGCGCAGCGGCTTCACCGACGTGGGCCGGCGCGGCGGGCGCGCCCATGGCCGGCGCTGCGAATTGCGCGGTCGGCTGCACGTAAACCGGCGGCGCGTTCTTGACGATGCGCACCTTGCCTTCGCCCTCGGTCACTTCGAGCTCCGAGATGCCCGATTCGGAGACGAGGTCGATCAGAGTCTTCAGCTTACGTAGATCCATGGTGCAGCCCCTTTGCTTTGAATACGTGAGGTGCCGGGGCGCAAGCGTCCCGGCACGGGATTGGTGTTGTCTTTCAGAGTGCGTCGGTCATCCGGCGCAGGAATCAGGCCGCGGGCCTGGCAGCGAGCCGGTCCAGCGCGTACTCGAGCGCGTAGAGATAACCCTTCCAGCCGAGGCCGCAGATCACACCTTCGGCCTGGTCGGAAAAATACGAGTGATGCCGGAAGGCTTCGCGGCGATGCACGTTCGACAGATGAATCTCGACGAACGGGATGGCCACGCCTGCCAGCGCATCCCGGATGGCCACGCTGGTGTGCGTGTACGCAGCCGGGTTGATCAGGATGAAATCCGTTTGTTCCGTGCGGGCCGCCTGAATGCGGTCCACCAGCGCGCCTTCGTGGTTGCTCTGGAACGTGGCCAGCTCCACGCCGGCGTCGGCGGCACGGTCGGCGAGCGCCTGATCGATCTGCGGCAGCGTCACGCGCCCATAGACCTCCGGTTCCCGGGTGCCGAGAAGATTGAGGTTGGGGCCGTGCAGAACCAGCAGTCGCGTCATGGTCGCTTCTTTTTCCGTGGAATTGCGCGAACTTTAGCGCCGATTAGAGAAATTTGTCTAGTTTTCCAAACGGCCGATATGCCCCTCTGTTCGCTGAATTGCCGGTGTGAGGGTTGAACTTCGGCTAAATGCGCCAATTTTCCCGGCAAATTGTGCCGTACGGCCGTTAAGCTCCGGTCAATTCTTCGGGCGCGTCAAAGTGCGTCGAGCGTGCGCCGAAGTTCGTCCGGTTTGATTTGGCCTAATTTTGTCGCACGAACGGCGCCGTTGGCGTCGATTACCACCGTGTAAGGAAGGCCGCCGGCGTTGTTGCCGAACGCGCGCGCCACGTCTGCGCCGCCGAATCCGGCGATGTAGATCGGGTAGGCCACCGGCACTTTCTTGAGGAAAGTCTTGATGTTCGCCGCCGAATCGACGCCGAGGCCGACGAACTGAATGCCCTTCTTCGCGTACTCGCGGTGCAGCGCCGACAGCTCCGGCATCTCCTCGACGCACGGACCGCACCACGACGCCCAGAAGTTGACCACGATCGGGTGGCCCTTGTAGATGGAGAGCGACTGCGGCTTGCCGTCGGGCGTGGTCACGGCCGCCGACCAGAGCTGGTCGACCGCGTTCTGCTTGCCCGTGATCGACGCCGCGTCGGCGACTCCGGCGCTGCCGCCGCTCGCGTAATGCCCTGCCAGAATGCCGCCCCCGGCTGCCACCGCCGCGACTGCGACGCCGGCCAGAATCCGTTTCGTGTTCATTGCTGCGCTCAAGCTCACTATGAATCAGGTGGTGGAGGTCGCGCCGCTCTCGTCGATCAGCGCCTGGAGTGCCCGCGCGTCCGCGCGCGGCAGACGCCCGCGCGGATCGGCGCGCACGGCGCCACGCAGGTCGTCGGTATTGTAGAGCGCGAGGTGAATGCCGACCGGTTCCTCGTCGCGCGACGGCTTCCAGAGGAAGCTCAGCGTCTCCACATAGCCGCGTGCGGCGAAGTGGCGCGTTTCCGAAACGTCGTATTGCACGTTCGCGTTCAGGAGCCAGATCGCGACATCTTTCGCGTTGTCGCAAAAGATCTGCAGATGGATGTCGGAGTGCTCGCCCGCCGTACCGTTCAGCACCGCGCCGGTCAGGAACGGATTGAAGCGCGCGAGCTGCAGCATCCAGTCGAGCGCGATCTCGCGCAGCCGCCGCAGCACCGCCGGCTGGCTTTCTCCCATGAAAAGGGCCTGATATTCGCGGATTTCTTCCTCGATCTGATCGTTGTCGGGGAGCCAGGCGCCTTCGATGCGCGCGTCCCCCGCCACCTGCCGCGCGGCCTTGCGCTTGGCGGTGGCGTAATCGAGGCCATCTTCGGCGATCATCCGTGCTGCCGCGATGGCGATTTCCTCGCGCACGCGCTGGGGATCGAAATGTGATCTGCGAACCATGCGCCCATCATACTAGAGAACGTCGTGCGTTCCCGGCGGCGGCCGCGCGGCGATGCGGCGGTGCAGCAGGGCCCGGCGCCGCTACGCACATGCCGGTACGCCCACGCCGGTACGCCCGCCCCGGCGAAAAAGCCGCAGGCGCTCGGGTACAATAGCGTTCTTTGCTCCGGCGGCCAGGCGCCGCCGTCCTGCTTTCCCCATCCCTGTAACCCTTTCACGACGCCCACGCGGCGCGACAGGCTTATGCACATCCATATCCTCGGCATCTGCGGCACGTTCATGGGCGGTCTCGCCGTGCTCGCACGCAGCGCGGGCCATACGGTCACCGGCTGCGACGCGGGCGTGTACCCGCCGATGAGCACGCAGCTCGAAGCGCAGGGTATCCGCCTGATCGAGGGTTATGACGCGAGCCAGACCGAGCTCAATCCCGACCTGTACGTGATCGGCAACGTGGTGTCGCGCGGCAATCCGCTGATGGAGGAGATCCTCAATCGCGGCCTGCCGTACACGTCCGGCCCGCAGTGGCTCGGCGAGCACGTGCTGCGCGACAAGTGGGTGCTCGCGGTGGCGGGCACGCACGGCAAGACCACCACGAGCTCGATGCTCGCGTGGCTGCTCGAAGACTCGGGCCTCAATCCGGGCTTCCTGATCGGCGGCGTGCCGCTGAACTTCGGCATCTCGGCGCGTCTGACCGATTCGAGCTTCTTCGTGATCGAAGCCGACGAATACGACACGGCCTTCTTCGACAAGCGTTCGAAGTTCGTCCATTACCGCCCGCGCACCGCGGTGCTGAACAATCTCGAATTCGATCACGCCGACATCTTCCCCGATCTCGCCGCCATCGAGACGCAGTTCCACCATCTCGTGCGCACGATTCCGGGCGTGGGCCGCGTGGTCTCGAACGGTCGCAGCGAGGCGCTCGATCGCGTGCTCGCGCGCGGCGTCTGGAGCGACGTGGAGCGTTTCGGCGTCGACGGCGGCTGGCAGGCGCTGCCGGCCGAAGAGGGCGTAACGGTCGACGAGCGCTTCGCTGTCTATCACCATAGTGAACGCGTGGGCGTGGTCGACTGGCAGATCCAGGGCGAGCACAATCGCCAGAACGCACTCGCGGCGATCGCCGCCGCGCGCAGCGTCGGCGTGCCGCCCGCGCAGGCCGCGCAGTCGCTGTCGTCGTTCCGCAATGTGAAGCGCCGCATGGAAGTGCGCGGCAGCGTCGACGGCGTGACCGTCTATGACGACTTCGCGCACCATCCCACGGCGATCGAAACGACCGTCGCCGGTCTGCGCACGCGCGTGGGCCGCGACAACACGCGCATCCTCGCGGTGCTCGAGCCGCGCTCGAACACCATGAAGCTCGGCGTGATGAAGGCGCAATTGCCGGGCAGTCTCGCCGACGCCGACCTCGTGTTCGGTTACGGCGCGCCCGCCGGCAAGGACGCGCTCGGCTGGGATCTCGCGGGCGCGCTCGCGCCGCTCGGCGAGAAGGCGCAAGCGTTCCACGACCTCGACGCGCTGGTGAAGGCGGTCGTGGCGGCCGCGCGCCCCGGCGACCAGGTATTGGTGATGAGCAACGGCGGCTTCGGCGGCGTGCATCAAAAGCTGCTCGACGCGCTTTCGGCGAAAGCCGGCCGGAGCGCGGCGTGATCGTCTATCTGCACGGCTTTCGCTCGTCGCCGCAATCGTTCAAGGCGCGCCTGCTGGCGGCGCGTCTGGCCGAACTGGGCCGCGCGGACGAATGGCTGTGCCCGACGCTGCCGGTCTCGCCCGACGAAACGATCGAACTGGTTGAACGCGAGATCGCGCAGAAAGCCCGGCCGGGCGAGCGCATCACGCTGCTCGGCAGCTCGCTGGGCGGCTTCTTCGCCACGCAGCTTGCCGAAAAGCACGGCTGGCGCGCCGTGCTGCTGAATCCGGCCGTGGTGCCGGATCGCGATCTGTCGAAGTATCTCGGCGAACAGCCGTTGTGGCACGGCGGCGGCAGCATCGTCGTCGAGCCGCGCCATCTGCAGGAACTGCGCGCCCTGGCCGTCGCGCGCATCACCCGGCCCGAGCGTTACTATCTGATCGCCGCGACCGGCGATGAAGTGCTCGATTACCGCGAGATGCTCGCGCACTATCCGGGTGTGCAGACGCATCTGATCGAAGGCAGCGATCACGGGATCAGCGAATTCGCCGATTACGTCGACGAAGTGATCCGTTTCTGCGACGCGCCTTGAGCGTCGTCTTTCGTTCGCGCCGCGCGCGCGAACGCCTATATGTATACAGCACCGTCTGGGCGCGCCGCGCCCGCGGTCGAAGCAAGTCAGACGAGAGTGTTGAGTGAACGTTTTCTTTGAGGAATCGGGCAGTTTCAAGGCCGGCAGCGTGCTGTCGAAGCAGGGCGATGCGTTTCAGGTCGAGTTGCCGGGCGGACGCCGCGCGAAAGTGCGCGCCAAGGACGTGCTGATCGAGTTCGAGAAGCCCGCCGCTGCGGATCTGTTGGAGCAGGCGGACGCCGCCGCACAGGAAATCGATCTCGATTTCCTGTGGGAATGCGCGCCGGCCGAGGAATTCACCTACACCACGCTCGCGAGCGAGTACTTCGGCGAAACCTATGGTCCGGTCGAGCGCGCCGCGCTCGTGCTGCGTCTGCACGGCTCGCCCGTGTACTTCCGCCGCAAGGGCCGCGGCCAGTATCAGCGCGCGCCCGAAGAGCAGCTCAAAATGGCGCTCGCGTCGCTCGAACGCAAGCGTCAGCAGGCGCTCGTTCAGGCCGGCTACGAAGACGAACTGAAGGCGGGCCGTTTGCCCGAGGCGCTCAAGGACAAGGCGCTCGGCCTGCTCACGAAGCCGGACAAGAACACCATCGAGTACAAGGCGCTCGAGGCGGCCGCCGCCGCGCGTGGCATTTCCATGCCGCGCCTGATGCTCGAATGCGGCGGCATCGCTTCGCCGCGCGCGCTGCACGAAGCGCGTTTCCTCGCTGAATTCTTCCCGCACGGCACGGGTTTCCCGCCGGTCGCGGTCGGCGCGCTGCCCGACTGGCTGCCGGACGCGGTCGAGCAGGTGCAGGCTTTCTCGATCGACGACGTCACCACGACCGAAATCGACGACGCGTTCTCCATCGAACATCTGGCCGACGGCCGCGTGCGCATCGGTATCCACATCGCGGCGCCGGCGCTCGGCATCGCACGCGGCGACACGGCGGACGCCATCGCGCGCACGCGTCTGTCGACGGTCTACATGCCCGGCGACAAGATCACCATGCTGCCCGACGATTTCGTCGACGCCTTCACGCTCAAGGAAGGCGGCATGCGCCCGGCGCTGTCGCTTTACTGCCTCGTGAACCGCGAGACGCAGGAAATCGTGGCGACCGAAACGCGCGCCGAGCGCGTGTTCGTGAAGAGCAACCTGCGTCACAACACGCTCGACGAAGTGGTGACGGAAGAAACGCTCGCGGCGGGCACGGGCGAATATCCGCACAAGGACGACATCGCCGTGCTGTGGCCGTTCGCGCAGGCGCTGTTCGAGAAGCGCCAGGCCGCGCGCGCCGGTTACGGCCTGCGCCGCGAAGTGCAGCGCAACACCGACTACAACTTCTACGTGGAAGGCGAGCACGTCAACATCACGCCGCGCCGCCGCGGCTCGCCGCTCGACATGATCGTCGCGGAACTGGCGATTCTCGCCAACTCCACGTGGGGCGCGTTCCTCAACGATCACGGCGTGCCGGGCATCTACCGGACGCAGCGCGCGTTTGGCGCGCCCACGGGTCCGAAGCGCACGCGCATGCAGACCAACGCCGCGCCGCACGAAGGCCTCGGCGTCGCGCAGTACGCGTGGAGCACGTCGCCGCTGCGCCGTTACGTCGACCTCGTGAACCAGTGGCAGTTGCTCGCGTGCGTGGAGCACGGCGTGGCCGCCAAGCTGGTCGCGCCGTTCAAGCCCAAGGACGCCGACCTGTTCGCCGTCGTGCAGGGCTTCGACGAAACCTACACGGCCTATGCCGATCACCAGCGCCGCATGGAGTACTTCTGGTGCCTGCGCTGGCTCCAGCAGGAAATGCGCGGTGACGGCGGCGTCGAGCCGCGTCGCGAATTCCCGGCGACGGTCGTCAAGGACGACCTCGTGCGCTTCGAGGAAGTGCCGCTGCTGATGCACGTGCCCGCGCTCGGCGTGCACGCGCGCGGCACGCGTCTGATGATGGAAGTGATGTCGATCGACGAGCTGACCATCGAGGCGTCCGTGCGCATGCTGCGCGTGCTCGACGCGCCGGTCGTGACGAGCGGCGAGCAGCCCGAGGAAGAGTCGGGCGACGACGAAGAGCTGATCGAAGCCGCCGACGATTCCGCGCAGAGCGAAGCGGAAGCGCTCGCCGAATCCGATGCAGCGGATGGCGCCGGCGACGCCGCGGCCGATGCGCAGGAAGACGCGGGCGAACAGCAAGCAGAACAGCAGGCAGAACAGCACGAGACGGAGCCGCGCGCATGAGCGCCGATCAGACGCAAATGCCGACGCAAACGCAGCATCGCGACCGCTATGCGGTCGTCGGCAATCCGGTGGCGCACAGCAAATCGCCGGCAATCCACGCGCAATTCGCGCAGGAGACCGGTGAAGCCGTCGACTACGACCGGCTGCTCGCGCCGCTCGACGGTTTCGTCGAGCACGTGCAGGCGTTTCGTGCGGCGGGCGGGCGCGGTCTGAACGTGACCGTGCCGTTCAAGCTCGAAGCGCACGCGCTCGCGCATCGTCTGTCGCCGCGTGCGGCGGCGGCGGGCGCGGTGAATACGCTGCGCTTCGACGAAGACGGCATTTTCGGCGACAACACCGATGGTTTCGGTCTCGTTCGCGACATCGAGGTGAATCTGGGCGTGTCGCTCAAGGGCGCGCGCGTGCTGCTGCTCGGTGCGGGCGGCGCGGCGCGCGGCGTCGTGCTGCCGATGCTCGAATGCCTGCCGCGCGAGATCACCATCGTCAATCGCACGGCGCAGAAGGCGCATGCGCTGATCGAGCAGTTCGCGGGTTCGGCGCAGACGTTCGGTTGCCTGATCAACGGCGGCGGTCCGCACGCGGTCGATCCGAAACCCTACGACGTGATCGTGAACGCGACGGCGGGCAGTCTCGACGCCGCGCTGCCCGAATGCGACGACCGTGCATTCGGCACGGCAACGCTCGCGTACGACATGATGTACGGCGCCCAGCCGACGGTCTTCATGCGTCACGCCGAATCGCTCGGCGCGCGCGCCTCGGACGGTCTGGGCATGCTGGTCGAGCAGGCCGCCGAATCGTTCTTCGTGTGGCGCGGCGTGCGTCCCACGGGCGCGCCGGTGCTCGCCGCGCTGCGTGCGCAAATCGCGGCACAAGCGGCGCAGGCCGCGCAGGCCGCGCAGGCCTGACACCCGCAGCAGCGCTCACGGGAGACGCGATCCATGCGCACAGCGGCGGCAAACCGGCGGGTGCAGCGCACGCAAGGCCGAGTCGGCGCGCTGCGCTGGATCGTCTACGCGGCGCTGGTGTTCGGCGTCGCGTGGATCGCGCTGCAGTTCTACTATTTCGCGCAGATCGCCGCGTGGAATGTCGTCGATCCGCAGTCGACGGCGTTCATGCGCACCGATGCGGCCGGCCTCGCCGCCGATCATCCGAACCTCGACATCCAGCATCAGTGGGTGCCGTACGATCAGATCTCGCGCAACCTCAAGCGCGCGATCATCGCGTCCGAGGACGCCAACTTCGTCAATAACAACGGCTACGAAACCGACGCCATCCTGCAGGCGTGGGAGCGCAACAAGAAGCGCGGCCACATCGTGCGCGGCGGATCGACGATCACGCAGCAACTCGCGCGCAACCTGTTTCTGTCGCGCGAGAAAAGCTATATCCGCAAAGGCCAGGAACTCATCATCACGTGGATGCTGGAGACGCTGCTCGACAAGGAGCGCATCTTCGAGATCTATCTGAATTCGGTGGAGTGGGGCAACGGCGTCTACGGCGCGCAGGCGGCGGCGCGCTACTACTACCGCACGACGGCGGCGAAGCTCACGCCTTGGCAGTCGGCGCGGCTCGCGGTCATGCTGCCGCGTCCCAAGTATTTCGACGAACATCGCAATTCGGCTTATCTTTCGCAGCGCGCGGGCGTGATCGCGCGGCGCATGGGCGCGGCCGAGCTGCCGCCGTCGCAGCAATAGCGATCGCTTCGTTCACCGATCCTCGCGGATAAAAACAAAGCGCCGGTTTTGCCGGCGCTTTGTGCTTTCCATGACGTGCTAACCGCGCGCTAACTGCGCGCAAACCGCGCTTATTGACGCGCCAGTCGCGCGTTGTCCGGCATCGGCATGTTGAAGTTGGTGCGGAACGGATTGATGTCGAGTCCGCCGCGTCGCGTGTAGCGCGCGTAGACCGCGAGGCGATCCGGTTTGCACTCGCGCAGGATGTCCATGAAGATGCGCTCGGCGCACTGCTCGTGGAAGCCCGTGTGATTGCGGAACGAGATGATGTAGCGCAGCAGGCCGGCCTGATCGATCTGCGGCCCGACGTAGTGAATCTGCACGCTGCCCCAGTCGGGCTGGCCGGTCACCGGGCAGTTCGACTTCAGCAGATTGGAGACCAGCGTTTCCTCAACCGGCGACTCGTCGAGCGCGGCCTTCAGCAGCGTGGCGTCCGGGTGATAGATCTCGGCGTCCAGGTCGAGGCGGTCGATCGAGAGGCCGTCGAATTCCTCGAACGCAATCTTGCCGAACGCGCCCGGCTGATCGAGCTTCACCGACACCGATGCGCCGCACGCCGCCGATACGTCGCGCTTGAGCACGTCGCGCACGTCGTCGGCGGACTCGAATTTGGTCTGCGCGAACGAGCCCAGATAGAGCTTGAACGACTTCGATTCGACGATGTTCGGCGAATCGGCGGGAATGAAGAAGGTGGCGATCGCGATCTGCGGCTTGCCGCGCGCATTGAGCCACGACAGCTCGTACGCGTTCCAGATATCGGTGCCGAAGAAGGGCAGTTGCGCGCCGATGCCGATCTGTTCACGCGCGCCCACACGCGGGATCGGAAACAGCAGCTTGGTGTCGTATTGCTCGGTGTAGCTGGAAGCCTTGCCGAGCGGCGATTGTTCGGGAGTCATGATGCGCTGGTTTCGGTAATGACGCCGGGCGCGCCCTTGAGGGACGCCGCGCCGGCGGGATTCGCCACGCCGCTCGCCACATGTCCGGTCGCCGTGACCGAACGGGCCGATTCGCAATGGCGGATCTGGTCGTCGAAGAAAAAATCAGGTTCGAACTCGCGCAGGAACGGGCCTTTGTCGAGTCCGCCGAGGAACATCGCTTCGTCGATTTCGATGTTCCAGGCCATCAGTGTGCGGATCGCGCGTTCGTGCGCGGGCGCCGATCGCGCCGTGACGAGCGCGGTGCGGATGCGCATCTTCGCGTTCGCGTCGGCGAGATTCTGCAGCCGGTGCAGCGCTTCGAGCAGCGGCTTGAGCGGACCTTGCGCGAGCGGCAGCTCGCGATTGTCCCGTTCGTGGCTTACGAACGCGCCCAGGCCGTCGCGCTGGAAGATCTGCTCGGCTTCGTCGGAAAACAGCACCGCATCGCCGTCGAACGCGACGCGTATTTCCTGCGCGTTGCGTTCCGCCATTGTCGCCGAATTTGCGCCGGTCGGTGGGAACACGCGCGCGGCCGGAAAGCCCGCGTCGAGCGCGCCGCGCACGTCGTCGGGATTCGCGGAGAGAAACAGCGACGCGTTCAGCGGCTTGAGGTAATGCCAGGGCTCGCGGCCGCGCGTGAACACGCCGCGCTGAATGTCGAGGCCGTGCTCGCGGCACGAGTTGAACGTGCGCAAGCCGCTGATCGGATCGCTGCGCGAGAGGATCACGACTTCCACGTGATGCGCGCCGTTGTTCAGCGCGAGCAGCTTGCGGATCAGCGCGAACGCCACGCCGGGGCGTGCGGGCACGTGCAGGCGCTCGCGCTGCAGCGACTCGTAGGCGTGCAGGTCGCCGGCTTCGTACACGCCGTTCTCTTCCTCGAAGTCGAACAGCGCACGTGACGAGATCGCGACGACCAGCTTGTCAGTGAGCGAAACGGCCATGATCGTCGGCCTTTACGAGAGGAACAAGCGATACGCGGGATTCTGCGTCTCTTCGTAATGCGGATAACCGAGCGTGGCGAGGAAGCGGCGGAACTCTGCGTCTTCAACCTCCGGCACCTGAATTCCGACCAGAATCGAGCTGTAATCCGCGCCCTGATTGCGGTAGTGGAACAGGCTGATGTTCCAGTTCGGCGCCATCGACGACAGGAAGCGCATCAGCGCGCCCGGGCGCTCCGG
>NZ_JAAGPN010000211.1:0-14012 GCF_017104805.1 Paraburkholderia sp. Ac-20347
CAATGGGGCGAGGAAAGCCGCACGGCGTGGGCTGCGTACGCGGTGGGCATCGCGCTGTTCGCGGGCCTGCTCGTGATCGCGGCGGGCGAACTGAAGCTCGGCGGCATCGTCGCCGGTGGTTTCGCGCTCGGCCTGCTCGTATTCGCGGGGCTCGCGCGTCTCGCGCTGTGGAGCGCGGCGCGTCTCGCGCGCAGTCAGCGCAACGGGCTGGAAGCGCGCGCGGGCGTGGGCTGGCGCTATGCGCTGGCGTCGCTCGAACGGCGGCCCGGCGCGAGCGCGCTGCAGATCACCTCGCTCGCCATCGGGCTGATGTGTCTGCTGCTGATCGCCATGACGCGCAACGACCTGATCGAAGGCTGGCGCAAATCGACGCCGCCCGACGCGCCCAACGAATTCCTCATCGACATCCAGCCCGACCAGCGCGACGCGGTGGCCGCCTGGCTTTCGCAGCACGGCGTCGCGAGTCCCGATCTGGAGCCGATGGTGCGCGGCCGCCTCATCAGCATCAACGGCAAGCCGGTCGATCCCGAGCAGTACAAGAGCGAGGATGCGCGCCGTCTCGTCGACCGCGAATTCAATCTCTCGTACACGACGCAGCTGCCCGACGACAACCGCATCGAAGCCGGCCAGTGGTACGGCGAGACGAGTGCGCCGCAACTGTCGATCGAGCAGGGACTCGCGAAAATCCTCAACGTGAAGCCCGGCGACGTGCTGACTTTCGACGTGACCGGCCTCGAAGTGACCGCGCCCGTGACGAGTCTGCGCAAGCTCGACTGGGGCTCGTTCAAGGTCAACTTCTTCGTGCTGATGCCGCCTGCGTTGCTGCACGATTTCCCGGCCACGTTCATCACGAGTTTCCATCTGCCCGACGCGCAGCGTAATGTGGTCGACGGGCTGGTCGCGAAGTATCCGAACGTGACGGCCATCGACGTCGGGCCGATCCTCGCGCAGATCCAGCGCGTGCTGGAGCAGGTGATTGGCGCGGTGCAGTTCCTCTTTATCTTCACGCTCGCGGCGGGTGTGCTGGTGTTGTACGCGGCGCTCGCGGGCACGCGCGACGAACGCATGCGCGAGTCGGCGCTGCTGCGCGCGCTGGGCGCGTCGCATCGGCAGGTGAGGTCGGTGCAGATCGCGGAGTTCGTCGCCGTGGGCGCACTGGCCGGGCTGATGGCGGCGCTCGGCGCGCAGGCCGTGGGCTACGTGCTGGCCACGCGCGTGTTCGACTTCTATCTCGCGTTCGATCCGTGGCTCGTGCCCGCAGGCGTTGCGGCGGGCGTGGTGTGCGCGGGCGTGGGCGGCTGGGTCAGTCTGCGTCACGTGCTGGCGCGGCCCGCCTTGCAGTCGCTGCGCGACGCTTGACGTTCGACACGCGAAGCGGACGTGCGCGGCGGCGCTTGCTTTGGGCGGGTGTCGTACGCGCGCATTCCGTTATAGGATGCCGGTGCTGCTCACACCGACACCATGACCACCGACTCGACAGAATCAAGCGCATCCACTGAGAAAGGCACGCCAATGCGCTTTCTCGACACCTATCTCGCCGCGCTGCTCGCGCGCGCGAGCGCGCTCATCTCCGACGAATTCCACGCCACGCTCGCGCGCAAGAAGATTCCGGCGCTGCAATGGCGCGTGCTCGCCTGTCTGTCCGACGGCCCCTTGCCGATGGGCGATCTCGGCCGCCTGATCCTCGCCAAGCAGCCGACCGTGAGCAAGCTGATCGACCGCATGGAAGCGGCGGGCATGGTCGCGCGTCAGGACGATCCGCAGAGCCGCCGCCGCACGCTCGTCGCGCTCACGCCGCAGGGCCGCGCGCTCGCGGCGGAGTTGATCGCGCTGGCGCTGGAACACGAGGCGTCGGTGCTGCTGCCGTTTCCGCCCGAGTCGGCGAAGCTGTTCGTCGAGATGCTGCGTCAGTTGATCGAGCAGCACGCGAAGTAACGCATTTCCCCGCAAGCGCTGTTAAAGCGCAAGACTGCCCGTGCTCGTGCCGCCGCACACATAAAGCGTCTGTCCCGTGACGAAGCCGTTTTCCGGCGCCGCGAAGAACATCGCGGCGCGCGCGATGTCGTCGGGCTGGCCGAGACGGCCGACCGGAATGCCCGCCGCGATCTGCGCGACCTTGGGGCTGTCGGCGGGCACGACCGCATGGAACATGTCGGTCTGCACGGGGCCGGGTGCGATGGCGTTCGCGGTCACGCCGAGCGGCCCGAGTTCGAGCGCCCATGTGCGCACGAGCCCGAGCATGCCCGCCTTGGTCGCCGAATACGCGGTGCGGGTGGCGAGCCCGAGCGCCGCGCGCGACGAGATCAGCACGAGCCGCCCGAAATGCTGCGCGCGCATCGCGGGCAGCATCGCCTGGGCGAGCGCGATGGGCGCATCGAGATGCAGATTCGCGAGCGCGATCACGTCGTCGTGCGTGACCTCGGGCAGCAGCGCCGCGCGGATCACGCCCGCGTTGTGCACGAGCGTCGTGGGCGCATGGCGCGCGACGACCTCGGCGGCGGCGGCGCGCGTGGCGGCGGCGTCGCAGAGATCGACTTCGACAGTATGCAGGCGCGCGTGGGCCGGCGCGTCGGCGCGCAGATCGAGCGAGATCACCTCGTAGTTCGCTTCGAGCAGATGCTCGACGATGGCGCGGCCAATGCCCGCGTTGCCGCCGGTGACGAGGGCGGTGCGCGGCGCGGCGGATGGCTGGCGGGTGGAGTCGGTCATATCAGTCCTGGCGTTTTTTCAGGGCGCGCGTGTCGATGCAGCGCGCGGTGCCGGGCAACGTGCGCGCGAGTTCCTTGAGCGCGGCGCGTTGCACCTTCTGCGTGCCGGTGAGCGGCAGCGCATCGACGAACGCGACGTAACCGGGCGCCTTGAAATAGGCGAGTTGCGCGAGACACAGTTGCGCGAGTTCGGCGGCGAGTGGCGCAGCGGCGGCATCGGCGAGCGGTTCGTGCGCGATGACGCAGGCGAGCACTTCGTCGCCGCGCACGGCATCGGGCGTCGCGGCCACGGCAACATCGGCCACGCACGGATGCTTGCGCAGCACGCTCTCGACTTCGACCGCCGAAATGTTCTCGCCGCTGCGCCGGATCACGTTCTTCTTGCGATCGACGAAATAGAGCCGGCCTTGCGCGTCCTGCCTGACGATGTCGCCGGTATGGAACCAGCCGCCTTCCCACGCGGCGGCGGTGGCTTCGGGATCCTTGAGATATTCGCGAAAGAAGCCGCGGCGCGGATGCTCGCCGCGCGCACGCACGAGCAGTTCGCCGGGCGTGTCGACGCCGACGTCGCGTCCATCGTCGCCGACGATGCGCACGTCGAGCGCCGCTTCGGGCTGGCCGAAGCACGACTGGCCCACCTGACGCGGCTCGCGATTGGCGATCACCACGGCGCCCGCGCCCGTTTCGGTCATCGCCCAGGCTTCGAGCAAGGGCATGCCGAAGCGCGTTTCGAACGGCGCGTGCAGCGTTTTATCGACGCCCGCGCCGAAGCCGAAGCGCACCGAATGCTCGCGGTCCTGCGCGCTGGCGGGCGCGCCGAGCAGCATCGCGGGCATCACGCCGAGATAGTGGACGACGCTCGCGCGAGCGGCGCGCACGCTGGCCCACCAGGTGCGCGGATGAAAGCGGTCGAGCGGGACGATCGCGCCGCCCGCGAGGATCATCGCCATGGTCGAGTAGGCCATCGCGTTCATGTGCGTCATCGGCAGCGGCGTGACGAGGCGCTCGACGCCGGGACGCAGCGCGCACAAGCCGCCGATGCGGTTGTACCACTCGCCCGCGAGCAGGAAATACGCGTTGGGCAGCACGCAGGCTTTCGGGCGGCCCGTCGTGCCCGAGGTGTAGAGCAGGGCGCATTCGGTGTCGGCGTCGGGCGTGTCGGCGCGGGCGGGTGTGGCGGCGCGCGTGAGCGTCGCGCCGTCCGTCATGCCGTCGGCTTCGCAGATCGAGACGTTGCGTTGCGCGGCGCGCGCCGCCGCGTGCAGATCGGCATGACGCGCGGCAGGTGCGATGGCGAGATCGAGTTCGCTGTGGCCCGCGATGTATTCGAGTTCGGCGGCGCGCAGTTCGGTCGAGAGCGGCACGACCGAGACGCCGAGCGCATTGAGCGCGAACCAGTGCAGGAAAAACGCGGGCCGGTTTTCGAGCATCAGGCCCGCGCGATGACCGCTGCCGAAACCGGCTTCGCGATAGCGCGCGGCGAGCGCGTCGACGCGTGCGAGCGCTTCGCCGTAGCGCAGCGTTTGCGCGTCGATGCCGTAGATCGCGGCGGTTTCGGGCAGCACGACGAGGAAGTCGTGATCGGGCCAGCGCGCGGCGCTGGCGGCGAAGGCCGCGTAGACGCTGGCGTCGGAGTTGGCATGATGGGGCGTATCGGGTGAAATCATCGCGCGCCTCACAGGAACAGTTGCACGGACGGCAGCGCCGCGTCGCAGTTGAGCAGATCGATGCGCTTTTCGCGGATGCGCAGCGCGCCGTCCTGCTCGACGACGTGATGGCGCACGATGCCCGTGAACACCAGTTGCTCGTCGCCGCGCGCTTCGGCATAGAAGAACGGCGTGCGCAGGCGATAGCCGCCGGCGTCGGCGGATTCGATTTCGGGGCGCTGCATGACGTGCTGGCAACGGCTCTCGGGTTGCTGCGAAAACGCGCGCGGCTGCTTGAGGCGTTCGATGCGCAGCTTGAGCAGCAGCCGGTCCTCGTACATCAGCGAGGCGTGATTGAGGCCGTCTTGCTGGCCGTGCGCGAGCGGTATCCAGTAGAGGCCGTCGTCGGCGAACAGCGTGTACCAGGCGTCGAACTGCTTGTCGTCGATGAGGCGCGCCTCGCGATAGACGAAGTCGGCGAGCGTGTCGCGCAGGGCGGGATCGTGGGCGTGGGTCATCGCGCGGTTCCGGTTTCGTGCGGTTGCTGCTGCTGGGTTTGTGGCGCCATATGCCGCGCCCAGGCGCGGAACTGGTTGCGCATCGAAATTTCGCTCGTGCCGTTCACGGTGAGATCGGCGGCGTGCGCTTCGTCCGCGCGATAGTCGCGATGCAGACTCACCCAGTCGTTGCCGTTGGCCGCGAGTCCTTCCTGGATCGCGCGATACGCATGCAGATCGTCGTGGCCCACGACCGACATCGGCGAATTGATCAGCCGCGAATAGGTGAGCGTGCGTTGCAGCAGCGCGTCGGGCGCGCCCTTGAGGCGAAAGGTCCACGATTCGATCACCGTCTTGTCGGGCGCGATCGGGCGCACGACGCGGATCGCCTGAATCGCGCCCTTGATCGTGAGGTTCGGGTAATAGACCGTGTTGTGGCGCGCGGTGCCGAGCACCTGTTTCGCCTTCTCCTCGCCCCACGCGGCGATCAGTTGCTGCTCGTATTCGGGCACGGCGGCGTAGCTCGAATGAATCGAGAAGTTCACGCCCGTGTAGCTGTGGCCGTGCTCGAACACGCGCACGCCCATGCCGTCGAAAAAGCCGTAATCGGAGACGAAAGGCACGAACTGCTCGATCGCCATCGGCTTGGGTTCGTCGGCGGATTTGCCTTCCCAGAGTTTCTTCGCCGTGCCGGCCGACGACTCGTGCGCCACCATCGGATGCATCGTGTCGTTCAGGTTCTCGACGAACATCTTCCAGTTGCAGTTGTGCACGTAGCGCAGGCAGCCGCCCGCGATTTCGAGTTCGCCTTCGGGCGAGCGGTCGGCCATGTTGTCGATCGACGACAGCGACGCGCCGAAATACTCGCTGAACGTCGGGCCTTCGTCGGCGAGACGCACGAACACGAAGCCGCGATAGATCTCGACGTTCGTGACCGCCTTGAGACCGTGTCCCGACGGACATTCGGAAAGCCGCGTGCCTTCGTAGCCGTTCTTCAGCGGAATCGCGAGCGGCTTGCCATCAGTTTTATAGGTCCACGCGTGATACGGGCAGCGGAAGAATTTGCCGGTGTTGCCGCTCGGCGCGCTGACGAGTTTCGCGCCCTTGTGCGCGCAGCGGTTCATCAGCACGCGCACGCTGCCGTTGGCCTCGCGCACCATCACGAGCGGCTGGCGCGCGATGTCGACGCTCACGTAGTCGCCCGCATTGGGCACCTGGCTCGTGTGGCCGAGATAGACCCACGTGCGGCTGAAGAGCCGCTCCATTTCGAGGTCGAAGACTTCCTGATCCAGATAGACGTCGCGATGAACCTGATCGGGTTCGACGAGCGCGGCGAGCGCTGCGGCGTCTTCGCGATAACGGGGCATGCGGGGCTCCTTGGCGTGAGCGGTGACGAGACGCGTTTCAGGCGTCGATGACGAGGCGCGAAGCACAAGCGCGCGAGACGCAGATGTGCATGACCTTGCCCGCGCGTTTTTCGGCGTCGCTCAGGCAGTAATCGCGGTGATCGACGTCGCCTTCGATCACGCCGACCTGGCAGACGCCGCATTCGCCGCGCTTGCAGTCGTAGAGCGGATCGAGTCCGGCGTCGAGCATCGCGTCGAGGATCGATTGCGCGGGCGCGACGCTCAGCGTCATGCCCGACTGGCGCAACTCGACTTCGAAACCCGCGTCGCCGGATTTGGGCGCGGTGGCGGCGAACAACTCGGAGCGGATGCGCTCGCGCGGCCAGCCTCGCGACGTCGCCTGCGCGATCGTGGCGTCGATCAGACCTTGCGGGCCGCACACGTAGAGCGGCTGGCCCGGCGTGAGCGAGGCGAGCAGGCGGGCGAGATCGAAGCGCTGCGCGGCGTCGCCGGCGTCGTCGCCGTAGAGATGCAGTGCGTCGCCCGCGAGCGTGCGCAGCGCGTCGACGAAGGCGAGTTGCGCGATCGAGCGGCCCGTGTAGTGCAGCGCGTAGCGATGCCCGCGCGACGCGAGTTCCGTGGCCATCGACGCGATCGGCGTGATGCCGATGCCGCCCGCGATCAGCACGGCGTCGGCGCAGCCTTCGGACGTGCTGTCGAGCGCGAAGGCGTTGACGGGCGCGGCGATACGCAGCGTGTCGCCTGCACGGACCTGCGTGTGCATCCAAAGCGAGCCGCCTGCGCCGTCGTCTTCGCGGCGCACGGCAATCAGGTAATGCGCGGGCGCGGCGGCGGGTTCGAAATCGATCAGCGAATAGGCGTTCCAGGCGGTGCCGTCGTGCGCCTGCACCTGCACGCGCAGATGCGCGCCCGCGCTATACGCGGGCAGCGCGTGGCCGTTGGCGGCGCGCAGGCGGAACGCGGTGACGTGTCCGGTGAGCGGCTCCACGGCTTCGACGATGACATCGAGTAATTCGACATCCTGAGGGATGGGCGCGGCGCTCATGTCGAGGCTCCTTGCGCGGCGGCGCGTCGAGAGAACGGACTGCGTGTCATGGGGCGTCTCCTGCCCGCCGCGAGAGGCGGCGAGTTTTTTGTCGGCGAAATTCCGGTTTTCGATTCCCGGGTCGGCGCAATTAGGCGTAAACCCTTTAGATTCGAAAATATGAAAATTCATGTGTTTTATTGGATAATGAAAAAAACCGGCTGTCAAGACGAACGCGACCGGGGCCAAAACAGGAGGATCGATGGAGGCGGATTTCGAAGGCGCCGCGCTCGTCTGCGGCGTGGAAGTGCCATATCGGCGGCAGGCGCCGGAGCACAGTACGGGCGATCTGCTCGCGCAGGCGTTCGACGCGGCGCTCGCGCAGTCGGGCTTTTCGGCGCGCGAGGTGGACGGGCTCGGCGTGGCGTCGTTCACGCTCGCGCCCGATCACGCGATCGACATGGCGTGGCGGCTCGGCCTGAGTCCGCGCTGGTGCATCGACGACTGTCACGGCGGCGCGAGCGCGATCAATCTGCTGCAGCACGCGATCCGCGCGATCCAGCACGGCGACGCGAACGTGATCGTGCTGCTCTCGGGCGACCGCTTCGAGGCCGCCGATTTTCGTCAGCTGGTCGAGCACTACAACCTCACGACGCGCACGTATCTGCGCCCGCTCGAGAACGGTGGGCCGAACAGCCTGTTTGCGATGCTGACGCAGCGTCATGCGCGCGCGCACGGGCTCGACGCGCGCGATTACGGCGCGCTGTGTGTGGCGCAGCGCGCATGGGCGGCGCTCAATCCGGACGCGGTGTATCGCACGCCGCTCACGCTCGACGATTATCTGAACGCGCCGCGCGTCGCGGACCCGCTCGGGCGTTTCGATTGCGTGCCGGTTGTGTGCGGCGCGAACGCCGTGGTGGTGGCGCGCGCGGATCTCGCGGCGCGGCGCACGCAAGCGGGCGCGCCCACGCCGCTGCGCGTGCGCGCGCTGCAATGCCGCTACAACACCGATCATCAGGCGGCCGATGGCTTGCAAACCGGTCTCGCCACGCTCGCCGACACGCTCTGGCAGCAGGCGAACGCCACGCCCGCCGACATCGACGTGATTTCGGTCTACGACGACTATCCCGTGATGAGCCTGATCCAGCTCGCCGATCTCGGCTTCGCGCCCGACGGCGATCTGCGTGCGCTGATCGCGCGTATCGCGTCGCGCGAGCTGGCGGTCAATACGTCGGGCGGACAGCTTTCGCCGGGGCAGGCGGGCGCGGCGGGCGGCATGCACGGGCTCGTCGAAACGATCCGCCAGTTGCAGGGACTCGCGGGCGCGCGTCAGGTGGCGGACGCGCGCCTCGCGCTCGCGAGCGGCTACGGCATGGTGCAGTATCGATACGGCATGTGCGCGAACGCGGTCGTGCTCGACAAGGAGAACGCATGACGACGACAGTGCTGCATATCGAACGCTGCCGCGTCTGCGCGCAGGCGCTGTTTCCCGCGCGTTATCGGTGCCCGCATTGCGGTGCCGCCGACTGGGTGAGCGAGGCCGCGCCGCATGGCGTCGTGGAGGAGAGCACGGTGGTGCGCCATCGCGTGGGCGCGCAGGGAACGGGCGACGTGCATCTCGCGACCGTGCGCACCGCGGCGGGCGCGTTCGTGATCGCGCGCGCCGACGCGCCGCTCGCGCGCGGCACAAGCGTGGCGCTGAGTATCGACGAGACGAACCGCGTCTGGGCGAGCGCGTCCTGAGTGTCGCGCTGAGCGTCGCACTGAGCGCCGCCCGGCCACGTACGCTTCGCTATGCGAAAATCGGCGTTTCCTGCGGGCGCGCGTGCGCCTTGCCGTCCCCGTTTTCATATCGAAGCGTATCGAAACGCGTCGACTCCACCCGAATCAACCGTATGACCGATCCAGCCGACGAAGCGCCGCAGCAACCCACGGCCTTCGAACTCGTCGGCGGCGAGGCGCGCGTGCGCGAACTCGTCGACCGTTTCTATGACCTGATGGACCTGGAGCCCGAATTCGCGGGCATCCGCGCGCTCCATCCGCAGTCGCTCGACGGCTCGCGCGACAAGACCTTCTGGTTCCTGTGCGGCTGGATGGGCGGCCCGGACCACTATGTCTCGCGCTTTGGCCATCCGCGTCTGCGCGCGCGCCATCTGCCGTTCGCGATCGCGTCGTCGGAGCGCGACCAGTGGCTGCGCTGCATGGCGTGGGCGATGCAGGACATCGGCCTCGCCGAGCCGCTGCGCGAGCGCCTGCTGCATTCGTTCTTCGACACCGCCGACTGGATGCGCAACCGTCCGGGTTGAGCCGCGCGCGGCGCTCCCCGGCTGGCCCGGTGCGAGCGCCGATACAGTCCGGTAGAGGCGCGCGCGAGGCGTATTTTGCGAGAGCGCGCGCATCGCCATAATGGAGGCTCCCGCAGAACGACGAGGAGACGCTTCCCCATGACAACGACTTCCGCCACGCGCGCGCTCTTTCGCGACGACGCCTATCTCACGCACTGCGACGCCACCGTGCTGGCCGTGGGCGAGGACGGCGTGCGGCTCGACCAGACCGTGTTCTATCCGCTCGGCGGCGGCCAGGCCGGCGACACCGGCGCGCTGGTGCTCGAAGACGGCACGCGCATCGCGATCGCCGATACCCGCAAGGCCAAATTCGAAGGCGCGACGCCCGACGACGCGCTCCATCTTCCCGCGCCCGGCCAGGACGCCGCGCTCGCGCGGCTCGCGGCGGGCATGCGCGTGCGCGCCGAGATCGACTGGGCGCGCCGCCATCGGCATATGCGGCTGCATACGGCGAGCCATCTGATGTGCGCGGTGCTGCCGTACGCCGTGGACGGCTGCAGCATCACGAGCGAGTACGCGCGGCTCGACTTCGCGACCGTGGAACCGATCGAGCGCGAGCACGTCGAGGCGAGGCTTGCGCAACTCGTCGCGGGCGCGCATGCGGTGGCGACCGAATGGATCACCGACGAAGCGATGGCGCAGCGCCCCGAACTCGTGCGCACGATGAGCGTGAAGCCGCCGATGGGCCTCGGGCGCGTGCGCCTGCTGCGCATCGAGAGCGTCGATCTTCAGCCGTGCGGCGGCACGCATGTGCGCAACACGCGGGAAATCGGCGCGCTGCGCGTGGCGAAGCTCGAAAAGAAAAGTGCGCGCACGCGCCGCCTCGTGCTGGAACTCGTCGAATGACGTCGCTCGATCCGCGTGCGCGCGAGGTGCTGGACTTCTGGTTCGGCGCGCCGGATTCGGACGACTTCGGCCGCGCGCGCAAGATCTGGTTTCGTAAACGCGAGGCGTTCGACGCGCAGTTGCGCGAGCGCTTCGGCGCGCTGCTCGACGCGGCGTGCGCGGGCGAACTCGACGCCTGGTGCGTGACGCCCGAAGGCGCACTCGCGCTGATCGTCGTGCTCGATCAGTTCTCCCGCAACTGCCATCGCGGCACGCCGCGCGCGTTCGCCGCCGACGCGCACGCGCTGCGCATCGCGCGCGCAATGGTGGCGCGCGGCGACGACCTCAAGCTGCCGACGGCGCAGCATCGCGCGTTCGCGTATCTGCCGTTCGAGCATGCGGAAAACGCCGAGGCGCAGCGCGAGTCGGTGCGTCTGTTCGGCGAACTGGCGAAGAGCGCAGAGGGCGGGGAAGGCGGGGATTACTACGATTACGCGTTGAAGCACGCGAACGTGATCGAACGCTTCGGGCGGTTTCCGCATCGCAATGCGCTGCTGGGCCGCGCGTCGAGCGAGGACGAAACCGCGTTCCTGAGCGAACCCGGCTCGTCGTTCTAAACGGCAGTCACCGCGAAAATCAGCGGCCGCCGCTTACGTCGATCAGCGCGCCGGTGACGTAGGACGCGGCATCGCTCATCAGCCAGACGATTGTTTCCGCGACTTCGTCGGCGCTGCCGGGACGGCCCAGCGGCGTTTGCGCGCCGAGCACGGCGGCGCGGTCCGGACGGCCGCCGCTCGCGTGAATCTCCGTGTCGATGAGGCCGGGCCGCACCGCGTTCACGCGAACGCCTTGCGGCCCGAGTTCCTTGGCGAGACCGAGCGTCATCGTATCGATCGCGCCTTTCGAGGCCGCGTAATCGACGTACTCGTTCGGCGACCCGAGCCGCGCTGCTGCCGACGACACGTTCACAATCGCGCCGCCGTCGCCGCCACGGTCCTTCGACATGCGCCGCGCCGCTTCGCGCGCGCACAGAAACGCGCCGTAGACGTTCACGTCGAACATGCGTTTTAGACGCGCGGCGTCCATGTCGGCCACCTGGCTCGACGGCGCGACGATGCCCGCGTTGTTCACGAGCGCGTCGATGCGTCCGTAGGCTTGTTCGAGCGTGTCGAACATCGCGATCACGTCGGCTTCGTTCGCCACGTCGCCGCGCACGAGACGCGCGTGGCCGCCCGCGCGGCCCACTTCGGCGGCGGTTTCCTCGGCGGCGGGTTCGTTATGCAGATAGTTGATGCCCACGGTCCAGCCGCGCGCGCCGAGCAAGCGCGCGCACGCACGGCCGATGCCGCGGCTCGCACCCGTGATCAGGACGACCTTGCCCATCGGTTTGTCTCCTTGGGGAAGGCGCGCGGCGCGCGCCGTGGTGCATCAAGCGCGCATCAACCGCGCACTAATCGCGCTTCAAACGTTCTCGCGCAGATCGGCCCACTTGTCCTTCGCGGGCGCGTGATAGCGCTGGAGCTTGCCGATCAGCGCGGTGGGATCGCTGTCGAACTGCAGCAGATCGAGGTAGGTCTCGCGCATGAAACCTTCGCGCACGGTGTGCTGAAGCAGCGCGACGAGCGGATCGTAGAAGCCGTCGATGTTGAGCACACCGACCGGCTTGTGGTGATAGCCGAGCTGCGCCCACGTGTAGACCTCGAACAGCTCTTCGAGCGTGCCGGCGCCGCCGGGCAGCGCGACGAAGCCGTCGGAGAGATCGGCCATCATCTTCTTGCGGTGGTGCATGTCGGGCACGACGTGCAGTTCGGTCAGGCCGTTGTGGCCCACTTCCTTGTCCACCAGCAGCTCGGGGATCACCCCGATCGCGCGGCCGCCCTCGGCCATCACCGTGTCGGCGATCACGCCCATCAGGCCGACCTTGCCACCGCCGTAGACGAGACCGAGGTCCGCCGCGACGAGCGCGCGGCCGAACGCGCGCGCCGCGTCGCCATATTTCGGATCGGCTCCGTTCGAGGAGCCGCAATACACACAGACTGCTTTCATTCGCGAGTTTCCTTGCTGTCTTTGCCGGTCGGCGCGCCCGCGCCGTCGCGCGGCGGCAGGTAATCGTAGAACTCGCGCTTGGGCAGCTTGCCCGAGACGAGATCGTCGAAAAGCTGCTTCGCGCGGCCGCGCAGATACGGCGCCATCAGCGACACGATCTGCACGCTCACCTGGTGGAGTTCGTCGCGGATCGCTTCCTGGTCGTTGTATTTGCGCGGGTTCATCACGAACTGGTACGAGAGCCAGTAAGTGGCGATCACGCCGATGTTGGTCGAGATCACGGCGATTTCGGCGGCGGTGGCGACCATGTCGCCATCTTCCACGAGCTGCTCGCAGAACTGCTTCGCGAAGTGCACCTTGTGGCTGATGATCTGCTTGAAGTGCATCTCCAGCGTGCGGTTGCGCGCGAGCAGATCGTTCAGGTCGCGATACAGGAAGCGGTAGCGCCAGGTGAAATCGACCATGTACTGCAGATACGCCCACATCTCGTCGATGGTGGCGCGGTGGTCGTCGGGGAAACGCAGACGCTTTTCGATCTCCTGCTCGAACTGGCTGAAGATGCTGTTGATGATGTCGTCTTTGTTGCGGAAGTGGTAGTACAGGTTGCCTGGACTGATCTCCATTTCCTCGGCGATGGTCGTCGTGGTGACGTTCGGCTCGCCGATCTCGTTGAACAGTTTCAACGACAACTCAAGAATCCGTTCGCGTGTACGGCGGGGAGGTTTGGCTTCCATGTCCGGCCCTGAATGTGCGGCGCCGGGCGTGGCGCTGCCGCTGATGCGTCGCGTAATGTGCCCGGTCGCGGTTGGTCTTTTTTAAGACTGTCGTTCGATTATAAACCGACGCTTGGGGCGCAAAACGCACCCGCAAAGAATGGAGCGTAGAGGCCGCGCGCGCGTCGCGCAAGGGCGAGCGGTATCTGGCGTGTGCGGCGGCTGTCCGGAGTCGGCGCGGAGGCTGTCCGAAGTCAGTGTGAAGTCAGCGCAAAAGCGGCCCGAAGTCAGGCCCCGAAGTCAGCGCGATTGCAGCCAGTGCAGCAGCGACGGGCCGAAGCGCGGCACGAGGATCAAGCCCCACGTCATCACGCAGGTGAGGAGCGCGACCGTGACCGCCGCGCTGCCCAGATCCTTGGCTCGGCCCGAGAGTTCGTTGCGTTCGAGACCGATGCGGTCGACGGCGTTTTCGATACTCGAATTGAGCAGCTCGACGATCAGCACCAGCATGACCGAGCCGAGCAGCAGCACGCGCTCGACCGGGTCGACCGGCACGAAGATGCCGATCGGCACGAGGATGGCCGCGAGCGTGAGTTCCTGACGAAACGCGCTTTCTTCGCGGATAGCCGCGCGAAATCCCTTGATCGAATACTTGAGCGCCTTCCAGGCGCGCGTGACGCCGCGATTGCCCTTGTACGGATTGAAGGGTGCGGGCGCGAGCGGATCGTCGGGACTCAGCGGCTCGTGCAGATGCGCGGGCTCGGGCGGCTCGGCCAGCATGCCGGGCGTCGCGTGAGGCTGAGGCGGCTGGGCGCTCGGCGCGTTCGCGGCGCCGCCGGCG